>JAOZQC010000101.1 GCA_029932425.1 Planctomycetota bacterium
CGGTTCCTGGTCCGCCGGGAGATGCGATGAACGCCGAACGCGCTCGGGAGTCTGCGCCGGCTTCCCCTCCGCCCCCGGATCTCGAGGCCGTGCTGGAAGCGGCGGCCGGCCTCGCCGGGGAGCTCGGCCCCGTCTTCGAGGGGCACGGCGAGCGGCTCCGGGAGTACCTCTCCCGCCTGCGCTCGGAGCGGCTCCACGTGGCCGTCCTCGGGCAGTTCAAGCGCGGGAAGAGCACCCTCCTGAACGCCCTGCTCGGCGAGGAGATCCTGCCCGTCTCGGTGGTCCCGCTCACCTCCGTCCCCACCTTCCTCCTGGCGGGGAAGGAGCGCCGGGCGGAGGTCTCTTTCGCGAACGGCAAGCCGCCCGCCGTCCACCGGGCGGAGACCGCGCAGGAGCTGGTCCGCTTCCTCGAACGCTACGTCACGGAGGCCAGGAACCGCGGGAACCGGCGGCAGGTCTCCCGGGTGGAGGTGCGCCACCCCTCCCGGATCCTCGAGTCGGGGGTGGTGCTCATCGACACCCCGGGGATCGGCTCCACCTACCGGCACAACACCGAGACCACCGTGGACTTCCTCCCCCAGTGCGACGCCGCGCTCTTCGTGGTGTCCGCGGATCCTCCCATCACGGAGGTGGAGACGGAGTTCCTGGAGCGCGTGCGGCCCTTCGTGGCGCGGATCCACTTCGTGTTGAACAAGGCGGACTACCTCCGGCTGGAGGAGAGGGAGGAGGCCACGGCCTTCCTGGCGGGGGTGCTCCGGGAGATCCTCAAGGTGGAGGATCCGGACATCTGGTGCGTCTCCGCCCGGGAAGGCCTGCGGGCCGGGCGGGAGGCGGACGAGGCGGCGCTCCGGGAGAGCGGGATTTCGGAGATCGAGGAGCGCCTCCTCGGGGGGCTGGTGGCGGAGAAACGGCGGATCCTGGCGGGAGCGCTGCGCCGGAAGGCGGATGCCGAGCTGGCCGACTTCCTCTCGAGGGTGAAGCTCACCTCGCGCGCTCTCTCGCTCCCCGTGGAGGAGCTCACGGAGAAGATGGCCCTCTTCTCCGCGCGGATCCGGGAGGCCCGGGACCAGCAGCGCGCCGCGGCGGACAGGATCGCCGGGGACCGGCGGCGGGCGCTGGCGCACCTCGAGGAGCAGGCCGCAAGGCTCCGGGAGCGGATGCGGTCCCACCTCCTCGAGACGGCGGCGGGTGCGGCGGGGGAGGAGGAAGCGCGAAAGGCGGTGTCCCGGGCCGTTCCCCCCTTCTTCCGGGCCGAGCTCGCGCGGATGAGCGAGTCGTTCCGGGAGTACGTGGGGGGGGTGCTGGCCCCCCACCAGCGCCGGGCGGACGAGCTGATCCGGTCCGTGCGGGAGGCGGCGGCGGAGATCTTCGAGGTGCCCTACGAGGCCCCGGAGAGCCGGGACGCCTTCCGGATGGTCCGGGAGCCCTACTGGGTGGAGCAGGACTACGAGACCTCCCTCTCCCCCCTCCCGGACACCCTGGTGGACCGGCTTCTCCCGCGCGGCGCGCGGGAAGCGCGGGTGAGGAAGCGGCTCGGGGAGCGCATCGACCGCCTGGTGACCCTGAACGTGGAGAACCTCCGGTGGGCGGCCTGGCAGAGCGTGCAGAGCTCCTTCGACCGCTTCCGCGACGAGCTCTCCCGGCGCCTGGAGGAGACGATCCGGGCCACGGAGGGCGCGATCCGGGTGGCCCGCCGCCGGAGGGAGGAGCAGGCCGGCACGGTGGAGGAGGAGCTCTCGCGCCTGGCCGCCGCGGAACGGACCCTCGCGGCCCTCCGCAGCCCGTGAGAGACCCGGGCCCGCCGCTCTCCCCGGGGGCCGGGGGAGATCGGGAGGTCCTGGGTCGGGGAGCTTCCACCGGAGCGGGACATCCGGGGAAGTCCCCGAACCGCTCTCGGCGAGCGATCGCCGTGTCGGATGGGGCGCGACGAGGAGAGACACGGCCCCGGGCGGGGGGATCCGGCGGAAACCGTGCGTCCCGGTGAGGAGGTCGGACCGGGGTGCGGCCCTCCGCCCCCGGCCCGCCCGGTCGAGGGCCCGCGGCGAAGGTCCCGGGTTCCTCTCGCGGCCGCGCCTCGAGAACTCCCGGAAGTCAGGCGGAGCAGCAGGAGAGCCGCGAGACGTCCCGGTCGAAGCTCTGGGCGCAGAGCTTCATCGCTTCCGCCAGGGTGAGGTAGGGGTGGAAGGCCGAGGCCAGCTCCCGGACTCCGATGCCGTGGCGGAGGGCGAGGGCGGCCTCCATCACCAGCTCGCCCCCCTCGGGAGCGAGGATCCGGGCGCCCACCAGCTCATCCGTGTCCCGCTTCCGGAGAAGCTTCAGGAACCCCCGCGTGTCCCGGGCCGCGAGGGCCCGCGGGACGTGGGTGAGGGGGAGCCGGGCCACGTCCACCGCGACGCCCGCCGCCGCGGCCTCCCTCTCGTTCCAGCCCACCCCCGCGAGCTGGGGGTCCGTGAAGACCACCCAGGGCAGCGCCGAGTAGTCCCGCGGGCGGGCGTCCCCCCGCAGGGTGTTCTCCGCGGCGAGGTTCCCCTCGTAGGCGGCGGTGTAGACGTAGGCCGGCTCCCCCGCCACGTCTCCCGCGGCTTCGGGAGGCCCGGGGCCGGGGAAGGCCCGGGCTCCTCCTCCTCCCCGTCGGGCTCCGGGGTGGCGTCGAAGCCGGCCTCCTCCACCGCCCTCCGGAGGGCCTCGGGGGCCAGGCCGCGACCCCGGACCACGGCCCGGCCGGGTTCCAGGGTCACCTCCACCGATTCCACGCCCGGTACGGAGTTCAGGGCGCGGGTCACGCTCTTGACGCAGTGTCCGCACGACATGCCCTTCACGGCGAGGGTGAGGGTGCGCGGTTCGTTCATGGGTGGGTCTCCTTGGGCTGGTCCTTTCTTGTCGTGGGGTCCCCCGCCGCCGGGAATCCGTCGATCCGCCGGGCGCGGTAGCCCGCCGCCCGGATCGCCTCGAGCACCGCGGCCACCCCATCCTCTCCGGAGAAGGTCACCTCCAGCCGCTTCGCGTCGTAGCGCACCCGGGCTTCGAGGATCCCGGGCAGCTCCCGGAGCCGGGCGCCGAGCCCCGCCGCGCAGGCCTCGCAGGTCATCCCCTCCACGCGGTAGGCGCGGACCTCGGCGCCCGGGGGGGGTGGGGAGGGTGAAGCACCGGCGCCGCAGAGGAGGGCTCCCGCGTAGCCGGGGAAGAGAGCGAAGGCGAGCACGAAGACGGTGGCCGCCCACAGGCCGATACGGCCCGGTCGCCGGGCCCTCGGGTCCGGGCCTCCGCAGGCCGCGCCCGGCCGGCAGCGGGGCTTCCGGAAGTAGGCGAGGTGGAAGCCCGTGGCCGGGAAGAGGCCCGTCACCACGAGGAGGAGCGTCCGCCAGGCATCGAAGAAGGCGGAGAGTCCGGCCGCGGAGGCCCCGAAGACGAGGAGGAGAAGCGGCAGCCGGCAGCACGCCGAGGAGAGGATCCCCGCCCCCACCGCGCCTCCCAGCGCCCACCTTCCTCCCGTTCCCTTCGAAGCCATGTCCGGATCCTCCTGAGACTCGTTTGCATGTACTCTACGGCCTGTACCTCGGTACAGGGTCAAGAACGAATCGGGAAAGGCGGGGACCCCCGGCCGGGCTCCCTCCCTTCCGTGGGGGGGAAGGCCGCCACCGAGCCGAGGCTTCCGCGGGGGCGATGATTCGCGAGACGGCGGGAAAGCCTTCTTCGCGCGCCTCTTCGTGCGCCCGGCCCGTCGAGGGTGCGGCCGGCGGGGAGCGGCGGAGGCGGCGGAGGGAAGGAAGGGCGAAGGTCACGATTTGCTCCCGCCTCCGTATGGAACCTTCAGCGGGAGAGGGTGTAGTCGTCCACGGTCTCGCCGGTGCGGGAGATCTGCCGGAGGCGTAGCGACTTCGCGCCCACGGTCACCAGGGTGAAGCTGGAGTCGTCGCCGAAGGCGGCGGCGCTCCAGGGAGCGCGCTCGGAGGCGGGGAGGAGGTCCTGGAGGTCGCCTCCTCCTCCTCCCGAGATCACGTACACCACTCCCTCGCCCTCCTTCACGATCTTCCCCCCCCGGAGGGGGCGGCTGCGCTCGTAGAAGTGCTTGTGGCCCATGAAGACCACGTCGGCCCGCGCCTGCTCCAGCGCGGGGACGAGGGCTTTCCGGACGCGTTTCGCGGTGTAGGGCTCGGCCGAGGACGCGAAGGGGGGGCGATGGAAGGCCACGATGCGCCACCGGATCCCCGGGTCCGCCAGGGTCCGGACGAGCCAGGGGGCGATCACCTCCCGGAGTTCCTTCATCCGGTGTTCCGTGTTCACGACCACGAAGCGCGCCCGGCCGTGATCGAACCAGTAGTCCGCCTCCGTGCCGGGGCCCTCCGGTCCGTTCCCGGGGAGCGCGAAGATCTCCCGGAAGGCCTTCCCGTAGCCCGGGGCGTGATCGTCGTGGTTGCCGAGGCAGGGCCACAGGGCCACGCGGGAGAGGAGGTCGCGGTAAGGGCGGAAGAACTTCTCCAGGTAGTCCGACCGCGTCCCTTCCGGGTAGACGAGGTCCCCCGTGTGAAGGAGGAAGTCGGGCCGGGCGGCGCGGATCCGGGCCGCCACCTCCCTCTGGGCCTCCCATCCGGAACCGCTGTCACCGAGGACGGCGAAGCGGAAGGGAACGTCCCCCGCCGGGTCGGTCCGGAACTCCCCCCGGAAGAGGCCTTCGCCGCCCGCCTGGATCCGGTAGCGATAGGTCCGGCCCGGGGTCAGCCCCTCGATCCTCACCCGGTACCGGCCGCCGGGGCCGGGGGACGCTTCCACGAGCCGCCGATCCCCGGATCCGGAGACCGCAGCCCCCCCCTCGCTCCCGGGCGCGGCCTTCACCATCACCTCCATCCTCTCCTCGCCGTCCGCGAACCAGACGAGCGTCACGCCCGTGGGCCGCGGGAGCTGCACTATGGGCCCCTCCTGGATCCCGGCCCGAGGGCCGCCGGGAGCGCAGGCGGGCAGGAGGAAGAGCACCAGCGGCAGGAGCGGGCGGAGGACGGTGGTGAGCCTCCGCCCGGAACGAGGGGGATTGCGGAAAGGGGAAGGGGTCACGCTGTTCTCCCGGCCGGGCCGTCGCCGCGCAGTCTGCAACAACCGGGGCGGTTCAATCGTCCCCGTCCTCCTCGCCTTCACGGCCATCGTCGTCATCCTCCCCGTCGTCGTCTCCGGAGGGGATCTTGCCGGACTTCGCGCTCACCGCGAGCTCCGCGGGGTGCCCGCGGCGGGAGACGAGGACCGACCAGGCCGGCGCATGTCCTCCTCCTCGATCTCCGCGCCCAGGATCACGCCTTCCACCGACTTCCCGACGGCGGCGAGCGCGGACGCGAGGTCCACGGAACATCCCTCGAGAAGGTCGCGCAGCTCCTCGGCTTCCTCGTTCTCGTCCTCCTCGTCCTCGGCTTCGGAGGCGATCAGGCCCCCTCCGGCGGCGTCCAGGTACACGTGGCGGATCCCCTTCTCCCCCAGCACCTCCACCTCCCAGGTCACGACCCGGCGATCCCCGGCCCCGTGGACGGCCAGCTCCACGTCCAGGGCCCGACCGGGCGTCGCCTCGAGCGCCTTCACCACCGCATCCGCCGGGGAGACGAAGCCCTCCGTCACCACCTCCAAGACCTCCATGAGGTCGCTGCCCTCACGGTCCTCGCTTCCCCGCTCCTCCCCCCGGTCGGAGGCGAGCAGGAGCCCCGCCGAGCCCGCCGCCGCGAGAGCGGCGCAGGACAGGAAAAGGATGATCCCTCGCCTGGTACGCATGTTCTCCCTCCTTGGCCCCGCCCGTCTCCGCCGGTGACCGCCGCGGAGCTTACCGCGGGAAGGATGACGCGAACATGAACGCCCCCCGCCTTCAGTCCGCGGGGACCAGGGCCAGCCGCACCCGGAAGACGCTGCCCCGGCCCGGCTCGCTCTCCACCTCGATCCGTCCGCCGTGGGCCCGGGCGATCCAGTCCGCGATGGCGAGGCCCAGGCCGGATCCCTCGTTCGGGTCCCGGCCTTCGTGGACCCGGTGGAACCGCTCGAAGAGGCGGGAACGGTGCTCGGGGGGGATGCCCGGTCCCGTGTCGGAGACGGAAAGCACCGCCTCGCCGTCCCGCGCCGCGAGCTCGGCCCTCACCCGTCCCCCCTCCGGCGTGAACTTCAGGGCGTTGGAGAGGAGGTTCAGGACGAGGCGCCCCAGGTGTTCCCCGTCTCCGAGCACCGCGAGGTCCGGCCCCGGCTCGCACTCCAGGCGGATCCCCTTCTGGAGGGCCAGGGGGTTCACCTCCTCGCAGGCCCGGGCGAGCACCTTCGAGAGGCGCACGGGTTTCCTCTCCAGGTCGTCTCGGGAGGCGTCCGCCCGCGCCAGGATCAGGAGGTCCTCGGTGATCTTCTTCATCCCCCGGATGGTCCGAAGCTGGAGCTCCAGGCCTTCCCGGTACTCCTCGGAAGAACGCGGCTTGCGCAGCAGGTACTCCGTGTTCCCCAGGAGGACGGACACCGGGGTGCGGAGCTCGTGGCTCGCCTCGGAGGTGAAGCGGCGCTGCCGGTCAAGGGCCCGGGCCAGGCGGTCCAGGGCCGAGTTCAGCGTGTCCGCGAGGCTCCGGAACTCGCGGAGCACGATCCCCGTGTCGAGCCGCCGGCTCGGGTCCTCCGGGGTGAGACGCCCGGCCGCCTCCGTCATGAGACGGACGGGCCGGAGCGCCAGCCGGCCGAGGAGGAGTCCCGCTCCCAGCATGACCACGAGGACCCCGGCGCCGGCGAGGACGAGAAACAGCGCCAGGTGACCGAGCCGCTCGTCCTCCTCCCGGCGGTCCCGGGCCACCTGGATGACGTAGCGGGGCCGGGCCTCCCCCTCCGGATCCGCCGCCTCCCGGCCTTCTCCGTCCTTGTGCTCCACCCGCGCCGGGAAGGAGAGGGTGATCATGGTGCAGGGAATGCCGTCGGGGCCGGGATCCAACCGCTCGAACCGCACGCCCTTCTTCGGAAGCGGTCGGGGAAGGGGAAGTGCCTGCCCGCCGAGGGAAGGCGACCTCACCACCACCGCTCCCTTCTCGTCATAGATCACGGCGTAGGAGCCGGAGCCCGGCTTTCCGAAGCCCGGGAACTTCTCCGCGGGGGGCTCGAACTCGATCCCGTCCTCGTGGATCTCCAGGAGCCCCGCGAGCGACTCCGCCTGGAGCAGGAGCCCCTTCTCGAGGGAGGCCCGGGCCAGGCGGTGTGCGCGGAGGTACACGACGGACCCGAAGACGGCCACCACGAGGAGGCTGATCACCGTGAGGGAGAGCAGGAACAGGCCCCTAAGCGTACGCGTGGTCGCCTCCGGCCGGCGCGGACTCGGTGTCTCTCAGCACGTACCCCATGCCCCGCACGGTGTGGAGGAGCTCCGGTCCGCCCGGGGTCCGGAGCTTCCGGCGGAGCCGGCCGATGAACACGTCCACGATGTTGCTCATCCCCTCGAACTCGTCGTCGTAGACCTTCTCGATGAGCTCGGTCCGGGAAAAGACCCGCTCCGGCTCATGCAGGAAGACGGCGAGGAACTGGAACTCCTTCGAGGTGAGGGGTATCGCCCGTCCCGCCCGGGTGACGGTCTTGCGGGCCGGGTCCAGCTCGAGATCCCGGTAGCGGAGGAGACCGTCGGTCCCCTGGGGGCCCCGGCGGATGAGCGCCCGGATCCGCGCCAGCAGCTCGTCCCATTCAAAGGGCTTCACCAAGTAGTCGTCCGCGCCGGAATCGAGCCCCCGGACCCGGTCCTCCGTGGCGTCACGGGCGGTGAGGAAGAGGACGGGGGCCCGTCGCCCCGCGCTCCGCATGGCCTCGAGGATTTCGAGGCCGTCGGGGCCCGGGAGCATGATGTCGAGAACGACCACGTCGTAGTCGACGGTGGTGGCGCGCCAGAGCCCGTCCTCCCCATCGAGGGAGACGTCGACGGCGTAGCCCTCCTCCGCGAGGCCCCGGCGGAGGATTCCGGCCAGGTCGGGGTTGTCTTCCACGACGAGCACTCGCATGGGGTCATTCCGCGACGAGGTTCGAGGCCTGCAGCCGGAAGGACTCCCCCGCCGACTTCCCCTTCACCACGCCCACCCCCTGCGCGTACCACTTGGTCTCCCGGGGCCCGGGCAGGATCGAGGTCTCCTCCACCTCGAGGCAGTTCTCGAAACGACCCCCGGGAACCCGCAGGCGCCGGAGGATGCGGACGGCGGTGTCCGTCTCGTCCGCCACGGGGGCCAGGTCCTCGGGTTTCCAGACGTCGCCGGGCCGGGGATCGGCGGGCATGAACAGGGCGGGAACGGAGGCGCTCACGGTGTCCTCGGGATCGGTCTCCGCCCGGGCACCCACCACCCAGCCGCTCGATTCCTGGTCGCCCGGCTCGTCCTCAGGGTCGGGGGAGGGTTCGGTGAGCGCGGTCCTCCCGATATCCCCGAAGATCCATACGGAGCCGTCATCGGCCTGGGCGAAGTAGCTCCAGGAGGTCTCCACGAGCTTGCCCGCGGAGAACTTGGACTCGCGCAGGATCCGGCACTCCGTCTCCCCCCCGGGCCAGCGGAAGGTGCGGGTGGCGGTGAGGTACTCCTCCACGATGACGGTGCGGGCGCGGCCCTCGCGGCCCGTGTAGACCTTGAGTCCCCCCGGCTGGAGGGGGAACCAGGAGTTCGTGATCTCCGTGGGCCGGGTGAAAGCCGGGAAGGGCTCCGTTCCGTCGGCGCCGGCGGCGGGTCCTCCGGGGAGGCCCGCGAGGAGCCAGGCCGGGAGCGCCGCCGTCGCTCCGAGCCCGGCGGCGGCGCGGACGAGGGTGGTGCGGGGCGGGATGTTCATGTCCGGTCCCTCCAGGTTCTCGATCCGTTCATTCTCGGGCGAGAATGTGAACGGCGCATGAACAAACCCCTTGGATCGGGCTCCCGAAAGCGTCACCAGCCCCCAGCGGGTTGCCCCCGGACCCCCGGCCGGGGCCCCGGGGAACGCCCCGCGAGGTCCACGG
>JAOZQC010000102.1 GCA_029932425.1 Planctomycetota bacterium
TGGACCCGGGCCAGGCCCCCGGCCGCGCCCGAGCCCCGGCGGGGGGGAACGGGGGATCCGGACAGGGGATCCGGATCACCGCCCCCTCCTGCCGCACCCGGCGCGGGAGCGCCTCGGCCAGGGCGTAGACCTCCCGCCCCCCGGGGAGGCCCGGCCCCGCCGGCGGGAGGGGCCTGAGGAGACTTCCTCCCGCGGGCTCGCGGACCCGGAGGGCCCGCGCCGCGTCCCTCCGGGAAAGCGGTCGCACGGAGAACAGGAGACGCTCCTCCTTGACCACCGGCCGGTAGGGGCGGCGGATCTCGAGCTTCCCCCCCGGGGGCAGGAAACCCCGGTGGACGAGGAAGGCCGTGGGCTCTCCCCCCCGGGGCACGATCCGGAGGAGCGGGCCCTCCCGCACCACCCGGATCGTCCGTCTCTCGTAGAGCCGGGCGATCTCCCGGCGCCACCCGGCCATCGCCTCCAGGTTGCGCACCAGGACCGTGACGCGGCCGCGGTTCTCGATCGTGAACCGGTAGGGGACGATGCGGCCGTACTCCGAGGACGGCGCCAGGGGCTCCGCCTCCACCGCGAACGCGAGGGGTGGCTCCCGGCGGGGCGGCGGGCCGCCGCAGGCGGCGGCGAGAAGGACAAGACACGCGGAGAACGGGGGCCTTCTCACCTTCGGGTGAACCTCCGTACCACGCCCAGGGTGAGGTCCGTGGCGATCGCCAGGCACTCCTCGTCCATGTCGAACCGCGGGTGGTGGTGGGGGTGGCGGATGCCTCTCTTCTCGTTGCGGAGTCCCACGAACGCGTAGCAGCCCGGCACCCGCTCCAGGAAGAGGCTCATGTCCTCGCCGCCCATGGAGGGATCCGCCTCCACCACGTTCCGGGCTCCCACCACCTCGGCCGCGGCCTCCCGGGCCAGGGCCGCCGCCTTCGGATCGTTCACCGTGGCGGGCAGGAACTCGTCGTACTCCACCTCCGCCCGGGCCCCGAGGGCCCTCGCCACGCCCGCGGCGATCTCCTTCACGCGCCGGTGCACGAGCTTCCGCGTCCTCTTGCGGAAGGTCCGGCAGGTACCCTGGAGCACGGCCGTCTCCGGGATCACGTTGTAGGTGGTTCCCGCCCGGATGGAACCCACCGTGACCACCGCGGTGTCGAGGGGATCCACCTGGCGGGAGACGATGGTCTGCAGCGCCCCCACCACCTGCGCGGCCACGGCCACGGTGTCCACGGAGAGATGGGGGTAGGCGGCGTGCCCGCCCTTCCCCGTGATCCGGACGGTGAAGAGGTCGGTGGCGGCCATGCAGGGGCCCGGAAGCACCGCGATCTTCCCCACCGGCAGATCGCGCCACACGTGGAGGGCGAAGCAGGCGTCCACCGGGGGGTTCTCGAGGATGCCGTCCTCGATCACCCGGGCCGCCCCCCGGAACCCCTCCTCGCCGGGCTGGAAGCAGAGCTTCACGTTCCCCTCGGGAAGCCCGGTCTCCCGGAGGTGCCGCGCCACGGAGAGGAGGACGGCCATGTGGCCGTCGTGCCCGCAGGCGTGCATCCGGCCCGGCTCCCGCGAGGCGTAGGGAACCCGGTTCTCCTCGGTCACGGGGAGGGCGTCCATGTCCGCGCGGAGGAGCAGCGTCCGGCCCTCCGCGCGCCCGCGGATGAGCCCGGTGACCCCGGTGCCGCCCACGTTGCGCGGGCGGATGCCCAGGGCCTTCAGGTGCTCGCGGATCACCTTCTGCGTCCGCTTCTCCTCGAGCCCCAGCTCCGGGTGCATGTGGAAGTCGCGCCGCACGGAGACCGAGAAGGGGAGGAGTCGATGTCCGGGGCTGTTTCGGTGGAGCGGGCGGGCCATGGCGGGATCCTCCACGTGAGGGGAGATGGGGATTCTACCGGGTGGTCAAAGCGCCTTCATGCGGAAACGGATCGGGGCGCCGCCCACGGCGGGGGAGACCGTGACCCGGCGGCCGCGGGCGGGAAGGAAGGCGCGGGTCCGCACGGGCACCGGGGGCTCCCCCCCGAGCTCCACGCGGATCGGCCGGTCGGTCTCCACGAGGAGCCGCCGTGCTCCGGGAGGAAGGAGGGCCGTGGCCCGTCGCGTCCCGGGCGGGAGGGTCACGGTCCGGAACCGGTGGAGGCGGGGGCGGCCGTTCACCGTCCAGTCCCTGAGGTAGCCGTCCGCGCGCGCGGGGCCCGCCCGGGCGTCGGCGGCCCGGATCATCTCCCTCGTGAGGCGATGCGAGAGGATCCAGTCCGCGAAGGGTCCGTCGCCGCCCGGCGCTCCCGGGTAGCGGGAGGAGGCGGCCCGCCCCTCGTCCGGGTCGGGGATCGCGTCGTCGGGGAACCCCGCCACCTCGGAGAGGACCCAGCGCAGGCCGTGCAGCCACTCGTGCAGGGCCACGGTGCCGTTCCCCTCGAGCCAGCGCGGGCGAAAGGTGATGCCCGCGAAGCAGGCGCCGCCCGGCCCCCGGTCCCCTCCCCGGGCTCCCCCGAGCTGGCGCACGGGCACCGCGGGGCCGTCGTCCTCCCCGATCTTCACGAAGACGAGGACGGTGTCCGCGTCCCGCACCTCCGCGGCCCCGGAGAGGAGGGGGAAGACGTCCTCGGGCTCCAGCCAGTACGGGCCGGGGCCCGAGAGCGAGGTGAGGGGACCGTCCACGAGGACGAGCCGGGTGCGGATCTCGAGAAGCCCGGAGGTGCCCCTCCTCACCCGCTCCCCGAAGGCGTCGAGCTCCCTCCGGATCCGGGTCACGTCGTCCGGGGTGAGCGAGAAGCGTCGCATCGCCGGGCCCCGGAGGCTGGGAACCGGGATCGCCGTCTTCCGGACCGCCACCGCGAGGACGTCCCAGGTCCGCAGGGGACGCGGGGGCTCCGGCACGCCCAGGAGAAGGAGCAGAAAGAGGGCCAGGGCGGGCAGGAGGGGAACTTTGACAGCTCTTCGCACCGGGCCTATCCTCCGGTCCTTCCCTGGGGACCGGCCCGGGACGGGTCCACCATGCTAACCCTCTTCGGATACGCGCTCAAGAACCTGGGACGGCAGAAACTGCGGACCTTCCTCTCCGCGCTGGGGGTCATGCTGGGCGTCTGGCTGGTGGTGGTCTTCTCCGCGGTCTCCGGGGGCATCCTGAACACGGTGAGCGGGATGCTCTCCCAGTTCGGCGAGGACTTCCACTGCTACAAGGCGGGGGTGGCGGACCAGTTCCTGAGCAGCGTCGAGGAGAGCCGGACGCGGAAGCGCCTGCGGGCCCTCCCGGGCGTGCGGGAGACGGCCAGCGTCCTCACCTGGTTCACGCGGATCCCTCCCACCGACTTCGTGGTCCTCATCGGGCTCCGGCCCGGCGAGTTCGCCCTGGAGAGCCTCCTTTCCGGGGGACGGGGCGGCTTCAGCGGACCGGAGGCGGACGAGGCGATCGTGGGGGAGGAGATCGCCCGGAGATTGAAGCTCGACGTGGGAGGGAAGATCACCCTCGAGGGGGTGGAGTTCCGGGTGACGGGGACCTTCGCCACCGGCTCCCCGCTCTTCGACAACGCGGTCGTCCTGCCCCTGGAGCGGATGCAGGCCGTCTTTCGGGGCGGGGGAGACATCGCCAACTACATCGCGGTGAAGGTGGCGCGGGGCCGGGACGCGAGGGAGGTGGCGAGGTCCGTGGAGAAGGCGATGCCCGACCTCAGCACCGTGGCGAGCCTGGAGGAGCTGCCGAAGGTGGACCAGGGCCTCCGGAAGATGCGCATGTGGAGCCTCGTGATCACGGTGACGGCCACCGTGATCGGGTGGCTCTTCGTCATGCTGGCCATGGTCATGTCGGTGTTCGAGCGGACGAGGGAGGTGGGGATCCTCCGGGCGGTGGGCTGGACGCAGAGGAACATCGTCCTCCTGGTGCTCCTGGAGGCGGTCTTCCTCGCCCTCCTGGGCGTGGCGGCGGGGATCCCCACGGGTTTGCTCGGGGTGGAGGTGATCTCCCGGATCACCGATCTCTCCATCTACATCGCGCCTTCCTTCGGGGGCGCGATCTACCTGAAGGCCTTCCTCGTGGCGTTGCTCGCCGCCGCCACGGGAGGCATCTATCCCGCCTGGAGGGCGGCCCGGCTGCGGCCCGTGGAGGCGATCCGCCATGAGTGACGGGGGACTCTCGATCCGGGCGGAGGGTTTGACCAAGGCCTACGAGGACGGCCGCATCCGTGCGCTGCGCGGCCTCTCCATCGAGATCGAGGCCGGGGAGTTCGCGGCGATCATGGGCCCCTCGGGGTGCGGCAAGTCCACCCTGCTCCACATCCTGGGAGGGCTCGACCGCCCGGACGAGGGGAGGCTCCTTCTCGGGGGCCGGGAGCTGGCCGACCGGGAGCTCGCCGCCTACCGCTCCGGCCGGGTGGGGTTCATCTTCCAGCTCCACAACCTGATCCCCGTCCTCAACGCGCTCGAGAACGTCCAGGTTCCCATGCTCGGGGTGGGGGGGCCGCCGCGGGAGGAGAGGCGCTCCCGGGCGGAGGGGCTTCTCGAGGCGGTGG
Organism: Planctomycetota bacterium; assembly: GCA_029932425.1. Taxonomy (GTDB): domain Bacteria; phylum Planctomycetota; class JAJSAM01; order JAJSAM01; family JAJSAM01; genus JAOZQC01. The sequence goes on from JAOZQC010000102.1 coordinate 4,485, forward strand.
GGCTCTCGGCCCGCCTGCGGGCCCGGCCCCCGGAGCTCTCGGGCGGGGAGCGCCAGCGCGTGGCGGTGGCCCGGGCTCTCGCCAACGACCCGGACCTCGTGCTCGCCGACGAGCCCACCGGCTCCCTGGACCAGGAGAGCGGAGCCCGGATCCTGGATCTCCTGGGCCGGCTGCAGCGGGAGCTGGGCACCACGCTGGTGCTCGTCACCCACGACGAGCGCGTGGCGGCGCGGGCGGGGCGCGTCCTCCGCATGCTGGACGGCCGGATCCTCCCGGAACCGGCGGCGGGCGGCTGACCCGGGCCGGGGTCCGGGCTACCTCCCCTCCTCGATGCGGATGAGGGCGGCGGCGGCCCAGGCCCGGAGAATGAGGTCGTTCTCGTCGCGGGAGGGGTCGGCGAAGACCTGCTCGAGGAGCTTGCGGTCCCGGGGACGGTCGAGGACGGCGAGGGCCCGGAGGGCTTCCACGCGGAGGTCCTGGTCCGGACTCTCCCGGAGGGTGCGCGCCAGGATCTCCGCCCCCGCGGGGTCGCGGAAGGTGCGGGCCAGGGCCGCGGCCGCCGCGGCCTTCACCCCGTCGTCCTCGTCGGAGAGGAGCTTCGCGAGCCGCCCCCTCGCCTCCGCCGTCCGGATGGCGCCCAGGGCGCGGGCCGCGGCCGCCCGGACGTCCTCGTCGTCGTTTCTCAGGAGCCGGTCGAGCCAGGGGAGGGAGGCCGCGCCGTCCTCGAGGCCCAGCCCCTTCGCGAGCGCCGTCTCCTCCTCCCAGTCGTCCTCCTTCAGGATCTTCTCGATCTCGATCGCGGCGTCCGGATCGCCGAAGGCCACGAGAACCCCCGCCGCGCAGGCGGCCACGGCGTCGTCCTCGTCGTCGAGGAGGGCCTTCACCGCGTCCCGGGCGCGGGGATCGTCCTTCCACCGGGCGAGCCCCACCGCGGCCTCCATGCGGGCGTTCTCCTCCTCGTCCCGGGTGAGGGAGAGGAGCAGCTCCAGGCCCTCCTTTTCGCGGAGGCGCCCCGCCGCCTTCGCCGACCACTCGGAGACGTCCCAGTCGTCCGCCTCCTTGACGAGGGCGGCGATCTTCGGGGCCAGCCCCCGGTCCCCCCGGACGGCGAGGGCGTGGTAAGCGTAGGCGGCCAGCTCCACCTCCTCGTACCGGCCGTCCGCGTCCCGGGCGAGGGCGGTGTCGAGGATCTCCCGGGAACGACCGCCGGGGAGGCCCGCCGCCGCCAGCACCGCCTGGTCCCTGAGGTTCGGGTAGCGGGGGACCTCCAGGGTGCGGTTCCGGACCCGGAGCGGACGCATGGTCTTCACCGCCCACACCAGGAAGGGCCAGGGACGGTCCGGCGGCGGCTTCTCCGCCTTGACGGGGGGGGAGGACGCGCCCCCCGCCGGTCCTTCCGGCCGGCGCGGCGCCCGTTCCGAACCGGGCTTCAGGAGGAGCCCCGCCGCCACGGCCGCGGCCACGAGCAGCACGACGACGAGCACCAGCATTCCGCTACGATTCACGCGGCACCTCCGGGTAGTCGGGATGGCGGCATCCTAACCCGCACCTCCGCGGGGACGCACGGTTCCCCCCGGACCTCGTCGCGTCCGGTTCCCCCCCGGCGGTTTCCCGCGGGGAGCGGCCGTCCGTCCCTCGAGAACCTCCCGGCTCGAGGCGCGCCGCTTCCCACCGGGCGCCCATCGTCCTCGTCCGCCCGCCGGCGAGCGCCGCGGGCCGAAGCCGGGAGGCGGGGATTCTCCCGTTTCGTGTAGGATAGAGGAGACGGAGCACGAGGTCATGAAGATGAGACGAACCGTCCTTCTCGCCGCCGTGGCGGTCCTCCTCGCGGGTTGCGCCACCACCCCGCCGCCGGACCCCATCTCGAAGGAGGAGTTCGTGGAGCTCGCGGCGGGCGGGCCGGAGAACCCGGCGCTGATCGAGGCCTTGCGGACCCGGCCCCTGGGGTTCCCCCTCACCTACCGGAGCCTGAAGGAACTGGAGGAAGCGGGGGTCTCCCCGGAGGCCATCGACACGCTGGTCGGCCTGAGCGTGGAACGCCGCGCCCGGGCGCTGGCCCCCCGCTACGCGACCTGGCCCTGCGATCCTTTCTACCATCCCTGGCCGTACGGCTGGCGCTTCGGCATCGGCTACCACTACTGGTGGTGAGCGGGGAGCGGTCCCGGCGCCCGGCCGGGCTCCCTCCGGAGACCTGGCCTGCTCCGTCGCGGCCCCGGCGTTCCCTCTCGCGTTCTGCCGCGGGCGTGCCCGCGCCGCGGAACGCCGCCGAGGCCTGGCCCCGGGTCGGCGGGGTGATTTCCGGAGGGCCGGCCCCCGGTTCCCTCCTCAGCGCACCGCGAGGAGGATCTTCCGGGATTCGGCCTCGTCGATCGCCTTCACCCAGGGGATGAAGTCGCGGTACTCGTCGGGGGTCAACCGGGCGCGGTGGAAGCGGACCGCGCGGCGGATGAGGATCCGGTTCCCCTTCCGCTCGATGGAGAGTGAGTAGGAGCCCAGGGGCCCGAGGGCCGTGTGACCCTCGGGCAGCGAGAGGATCCGGCGGCGATCCCCGAGATCGATCTCCATCCGGTCCGTGAGATCCGTCCGGTCCCGGAGGATCATGGGATGGATCCGGGTGGGCTTCCCCACGTAGCGGCTCTCCAGGTTCAGCCGGAGGAGGCCGAGCCCGATCTTCGCGTGGTCGCCCTCCGGACGCACGTAGTGCGGGAGCTCGGCCCGGGCCGTCATCACCGAGGGGGTGCCCCGCACCTCGACTCCCGGGAAGTCGAAGGACCGGAGCACGGGGCCCGTGAACCGGCGGGCGATCCAGCTCGAGATCCTCTGCCTCCGGTCATCCGCGTCGTACCCCCTGAGCGACTCCTTCACCGCGTAGCCCGCGTCGGTCCGGTCCTCGGAGCGGATCTCCACCACGGGGGGAGAGGTCCCGTCTCCGAGGAGGATCCGGCCGGTGGTGACGACCCCCCGGGGATGGGCGTCGCCCGCGGGGAGGGTCTCGATGCGGCCCGCCGCGAGCCCGGTGACGAAGACCGGGGAGTCGCGGAAGGCGTCCGGGATTCGGCCGAACGGGTCGTGGCGGCTGCCCTCGAAGACCCAGATCGGGGGGCCGTCGCCGGGGTCGATCCGGAGGCACCGGCGGGTGAAGAAGGACGGGCTCACGATCTCGAAATCCACGTCGAGGCCCCGGTTCGGACAGGCCATGGCCGGTTCGAAGGGGATCCCCGCCGCGAGGAGGAGGGAAGCGAAGAGGTCGAAGCGGTCGCCCGCCTTCTCGATGAGGGTGGCGGTGGGGCCTCCGAAGGAGGTGCCGCCGGTGACGATCTCGCTCACGTGTTCGTAGAGGGCCCGGGCCCGGGCGGTGACGCCCTCCACGCCGGCGAGCACCTTCCGTGCCTCCTCCCGGATCCGCGGGGTGGGGGCCAGGCCCCTCCAGAGCCGCTCCGCGTACACCGCGTTCAGGTCCGCGAACGGGCGGTTGCGGAGGACGGTGATCCAGGGGAGGATCTCGTCGGCGGGAGGCATGAAGGGCTCCCGCTCCGTCCTCGGCGACCTCTCCACGGTGAACACGTGGACCACGTGGTCCCCCTCCGAGGTCACCTCGTGCTTTCCGTGGAAGTTGCGCGTGAGGAAGGCGGCGGAGAAGCCCTTCGGGAGCAGGATCACCCACCGGGAGAGGAGCACCGCGTTGTCGAAGTCCGGGTCGGCGAAGTAGAAGGCGCCGGTGTCGAAGGCCCGGGGGCTCCGCCGCGTCCCGGTGCGGTAGCGGATCTCGACCACCGCGCCCGGCTCCAGCGCGGGCATGTTGTAGGAGCTGCCGGTGGCGGCGATGGGCTCGAAGATCCGCCCGTCCTTCGTGATGGTCCGGACCTCCAGGGTCTCCCCCGCGGCGTTCATCCGGCCGAAGGCCTCCACCCCCTTCTCGTCGAGGATCTTGTAAGCCTGGTGGACGACGTCCTCCGACGAGCCGTCGGGCCGGAACCGGGTGACCATGAGGTCGAGGAGACAGACGGCGGGGGCCTTCGGGTACTCCCGGCGGCCGGGCGATCCGGGGATGAGGTCCCGGACCTCGATCTCCCAGGGCTTCGCGAAGTCGTCCGGCTCTCCCTCGAGCCGGGCCACGTACCGGTGGAGGGAGAGCTGACCCGGGTCCCGGTCGAGGCTCTCCCGGTACGCCTCGACGGCCCGCCGGAGGTCCTCGCGGCGCAGGACGTCGCCGAGCTTCCGGGGCCACGAGGCCGAGAGCGGCCAGCGATCGGCGAGGGCCCGGTAGACGGCGGCCGCCTCCTCCCCCCGGCCCGTGCGGGCCAGCATCTCCGCGAGCCCCCGGCGGCAGCCGGTGCTGCCCGGGTAGAGGTCGCAGAGACGCCGGAGGAGGGAGAGGGCCCG
>JAOZQC010000103.1 GCA_029932425.1 Planctomycetota bacterium
ACGGTCAGGGAGCGCTCGTCCTCCGCGAAGACGAGCGAATCCGGCCGGGCGTCGGCCGGGGCCGCCACCCGGGTGACCCGGACCGTACCGTCGCCGGCCACCTCTCCTCCCACCAGCTCCGCCAGCTCCTGGGCCGTCTTCTCGATGGTCACGGGCCACCTCCCTCGCCCGCCGGGATCGCGGGGCGGACGCGGGATTGTACCCGTTCCCGGGGGCCGGGCTCCCCCTTCGCGGGAGAACGCGCGCGCCTCAGAACACGACGCGGAGCCCCACGAAGATCGCGCGCTCCGGCTGGCGGAACTCCGGGCGGGTCCGCCAGGTGCGGTTCAGGAGGTTGCGGACGTCGAGGGTGGCGGTGGCCCACTCCGTGAGGGCGGCGGCGGCCTCGAGGTCCGCCACGTAGTAGGCGTGGAGGGTCCCCTCCCGGGTGTTCTCCGGATCCGTGGGCCGGTTCCCGGAGGCCAGGACGGAGAGCCGCACCGTGTGGCCCGCGGGATGGCGCCAGATCACGGTGATCGAGCCCCGGTGGCGGACGTTGTCGTCGAGCCGGTTCCCCCGCACGTCCACCGGACTCCCCGTGGCGTCGAGGAGACCGGGGAAGCGCACGTAGCGGGCGTCGGTGTAGGAGTACTGGGCCCGGGCGGAGAAGCCCGCCCCCAGTTCCGCCTCCGCTCCCAGCTCCGCGCCGTAGATCCTCACCCGCGCGATGTTCTGCGGCCGGAAGACGCCGTCGTCGTCGAGGACGAAGTCCCAGAAGTCCTTGAAGCTCGAGGCGTAGCCCGTGAGGTCCGCGGTGATCCCCTCCGCCAGGCGCTGCGTGACGCCCAGCTCCCCCGAGAGGAGCTGCTCCGGGTCGAGATCCGGGTTCCCCTCGAAGGTCATGAAGAAGTACTGGGTATTCGGGAGGAAGCGGTCGGAGATCGTCGGGAACCGGAACGCCCGGCCCACCGCGCCGCGGAGGGTGGTGCCGGCGGCGACCTTCCAGTTCGCCCCGAGCCGCCAGCTCGTCTCCCCGCTCACCCCGGAGCGGTCGTCGTACCGGAGCCCCGCCACCACGGAGAGATCATCGGTCACCCGGATCTCGTCCTGGAGGAACACGGCCCACATGCGGTCCCGCTCGTCCACGTCCCCCGCCGCTTCCGTGACGTCCGCCGCCTCCGTGCGCAGCTCGAGCCCCCCCGTCACGAGATGGGCGGCCTGCACGCGCCAGGTCAAGCTCGTCACCGCCCCGTAGGAATCCTGGGAGAAGTCGGTGGCGGGACGGTCGAACCAGTCGAGCGTCTGGTCGAGCTGGCTCCGGTAGAGGCGGAGCACGGCCACCGCCTCCTCCGCGGGATCGATCCTCCAGGTGAACTTGAGATCCTGGCTGTTCCGGTCCAGGTCGCGGTCGAAGTCCTCGTCCGTGCCCTTCGCCCCGAAGGCGGAGGCGTAGAGTCGGACCTCGTAGGCCTCCCGGTCGAGGCCGAGGTTCAGGAATCCGCCCGTCCCTTGCCAGTCCAGGCGGTCGCGGCGGGAGTTCCGGAGGTATCCCTTGGTGCGGCTCCCCTCCACTCCGAGGAAGAAGTCCACGGGCCCGAACATGGTGCCGTGGGAGAAGGCGAGCCGGCCGCTCCCGAAGGACCCGCCCTCCGAGAAGAGCTCGGTGCGGGGCCGGGCGCCTCCGCGGCGGGGGATCAGGTTCACCACCCCCCCGAGGGCGTTGCTCCCGTAGACCGAGGAGGCGGGGCCCCGCACGAGCTCCACCCGCGACATGGCCCCCAGGGGGTACTGGGCCAGGTCCACGTTCCCCAGGTACTCGTCCGTGAGGGGCCGCCCGTCGAGGAGTACGAGGGTCCGCTGGGTCCCGTACCCGCTCGTGACGCCCCGGGTGTTCAGCCGCACCTCCTGGCCGTAGCGGGCGTCGCCCACCACGTCGACGCCCGGGAACTCCTTCAGGGCCTCGTCCAGGGTCCGGGCGCCCTTCAGGTCGAGGTCCTCCCGGGTCACGAGGTCCGCGGACCCCGTGAGGCTCTCCACCTCGCGGGGCGTGCGGGTGGCGGTCACCGTCACCGCCTTCACCCGGGGTACGGCGGCGGGGGCTCCCTCGTCCCCGGCGAGGGAGGGCACGGCGAGAAGGAGGACGGCGACGGCGGACAGGCATCGGCACGGCATGGTCTCGCTCCCGGGTTCCCGATCTTTCGGATCGCGGGGCGCACGTCGCCCCCTGCGGCAAGAAAACGGCCCCGGCCCGGGGACGGCAACGGAATCGAAAGCTCGGCGGCGATCTGTACAGCCCCTGTCGGATCCTTGCCCGGCGGGGGCGGGAGCGGCGGCGCGGCCGGCAACCTTCGCCCCGCGCGGTCCGGCGGTTACCCTGCCTCGTTCACGAGGAAGCGCGACGCCGGGCGGGGCCCGACGCGCCCGGAAAGCCCGCGCGGGACCGCCTCCGCTTCGGGCCGCCCCGCCGGAGCTCCATCCCGACCGGCGGCGCCGGGTCCGGGCGCACCGGGCGTGGCCGGACGTCCTCTGCCCGTCTCCTCGCCGCCGGGGAAGGGGGGGCGCGTATACTCCGGGGGATGAAACCCGTCTTCCCGCCCCCGGTTCAGGCCGGCTCCGTCCGCCGGGCGCTCCTCGTGCCGGCCGTGCTCCTGCTCGCGGCCTGCGCCTTCTTCCCCTCGGAGGGCGGGGAGCGCCGGGCCCGGCCGGACATCCCGAGCCTCTTCCTCGCTCCGGACGCGCCGCGGTATCTCGTGTGCGGGCATCGCGGTGACGTGTTCGGCTCGTTCTTCGTCGATCCCTCCAACACGATACCGTCCCTGGCCCGGGCCGTGCGGGCGGGGGCGGACCTCCTGGAGATCGACGTGCGGGAGCGGGCGGACGGGGTTCCCGTGGTGGCTCACGGCGGGGGGGGCGTGGAGGAGGCGCCCCTCCTGGCCGACGTCCTCCGCTGGGCGGGGGGCCGGGTGGTCCTGGTCCTCGACCTGAAGCCCGGAAAGGTGGCGCCCGTGGTGCGGGTCGTGCGGGACGCGGGAGCCGTGGAGCGGGTGGTCTTCTTCGCCAGCAACGACGACGAGTTCGCCCGCCTGCGCCGGCAGGGCGCCGATCTCTACCTCATGGTCCGGGCGCGGAAGCCCTCCGATCTCCGCCGGTGGCTGCGCCTCCCGGACCCGCGGCTCCTGCTCGTCCACGGCGATCCGGACTGGCTGACCCCCGGGCGGGTGGCCCGGATCCACCGGAGGGGGCGCCGGGTCTTCGCCAACGCCTGGGAGGAGAGCTTCCTCTTCGAGGTCTTCGGCGCGGGCCCCGCCGCCCGGGAGCTCTTCTCCCGGGGCATCGACGTGGTGCAGACGAACTCCCCCGCCACCGCGGCCTGGGCCCGGGACCAGATGGGCCCGGATCCCGGGGAGGAGGAGCGGGGGGCCCGCTGAGCCCGGCGGCCGGGCCCGCGCCCGACTCCCGCGGGGCTCACTCCTCCTCGAGGAGGGCGCGGGCGGTGCGCTCCAGGAGGACGGGAGAGCCCAGGGTGCGGCGGAAGGCGGCGAGGCCCCGGAAGAGCGAGGCGAGCCCCCGGCCGAGCGGCCGCTTCTCCACCACCAGGTCGCCGAGGACCAGGGCGTCCAGGCCGGTTTCCAGGAAGCACTCCACGGCGTCCGCGGGGGTCTCCACGATGGGGTCCCCGCGCACGTTGAAAGAGGTGTTGAGGAGCACGGGGATCCCGGTCCTCTCCCCGAAGGCGGTGAGCAGCGCGTGGAAGAGGGGCTCCGCCTCGCGGCGCACGGTCTGCACCCGGGCGGTTCCGTCCACGTGCACCACGGCGGGGATCCGGTCGCGGGCGGCCGGGCGGACCCGCTTCGCGAGGACCATGAACGGCGACTCTCCGGGGCCTTCGAAGTACTCCTTCGCATGCTCCAGGGGGACGGCGGGGGCGAAGGGCCGGAAGCCCTGCCGGCGCTTCACCCGGGCGTTCACCCGGTCCTTCATCTCCGGGCGCCGGGGATCCGCGAGGATGCTGCGGTGGCCCAGGGCGCGGGGCCCGAACTCCGACCGGCCCTGGAACCAGCCCACGATCCGGCCGCGGGCCAGGAGCCCGGCCGCGGCCCGGGCGGGGTCCCTCACCCGCCGGGTCCGGGCGGCGAGACGGACGGAGGCCTTCTCCAGCGCCGCCCGTATCTCCCGGGTGCCGTAGGCCCGCCCCAGCGCGGCGCTCTCGAGGGGGGGCGGTCGCTTCCCCCCGCCCCGGGCGAGGTGCCCGTAGCAGGCGCAGCCCAGGGCCACGCCGTCGTCGCCCGCCGCGGGCGTGACGAAGAGGTTCTCGAACGGGGTCTCCTCCAGGATCCGCCGGTTGGCCAGGCAGTTCAGGGCCACGCCTCCCGCCAGGCAGAGGTTGGGGGTGCGGGTGATCTCGTAGAGGCGGCGGGCCCGGGCCACCAGCGCTTCCTCCAGGTCCTCCTGCATCCGCCGGGCGAGATCCTCCCGGTGGGCCCGGTGGGGGCTTCTCTCCCAGGCCCGGTCGCCGCCCCCGAGGAAGGGCCGGTCCAGCTCGAGGGGCCAGTCGGGGAACGTGATCTCCCCGTCCCGGGTCACGACCTGGGGCGGGGCCCCCGGTCGTCCCCAGGCGGCCAGGCCCATGACCTCGCCGCAGCGGTTCCAGTGGCCGAAGATGTAGGTGGAGACCCGGCTGTACCGGGCGCCGAGGCCGGGGAGCATCCAGAACTCGTCGGCGAGGCCGCCCTTCACGGGCCCCATGAAGACCTTGCGGACGGTGGTGAGCTTCGTGCCGGAGAAGCGATACCACGACTCGGCCTCGCGGGCCAGGGGATGGGCGTCGTCGGCGGGGGGGACGGTCTCGGTCACGTCCGCCCGGTGGCTTCCCACCCCGTCCACGACCATCACCGCCCCCTCGGCGAAGGGGGAGACCGCGAAGGCGCTGTAGGCGTGGGCCAGGTGGTGGGAGCAGGTCTCCACCCGGTCCGACTCGGCGAGGAAGAGGGGGGAGGCCCGGGCCTCCTTCCTCTCCCGGGCGGAGAGCTGGTCCGGCCGGTGGGACTGCAGGAGGATCCGCTCCAGGTCGGGGACGGGGAGGAGGTAGGAGTTCCGGACCACGAGGTCCACCCGCTCGAGGGGGATGCCGGCGGCGGCCAGGACGTACTCCACCGGCTCCCGGAAGAAGCCCGAGTCGTGCTTCACCCGCGTGATCCGCTCCCGGGCCACCGCGGCCGCGATCTCCCCGTCGCGGAGCAGGCAGGCGGCCACGTCGTGGTCGTAGGCGTTGATCCCGAGCACCCACAGGGGACGTCGCGCCATGATCGCTCCGATTTCGGTTTCCCGGGACGGGGTCTCCCGGTACCTTCCGCGTGCCGGACGAGTTTCCCTCACGCGCCGCGGGAGGGGCGACAGGAAACCCGGGGAGCATCCATCCGAACGAGAGGTTCAGACATGGCGGAGAAGCGGATCCTGGTCACGGGGGCGGTGGGACAGATCGGCTCGGAGCTCACGATGGAGCTGCGGCGCCGCTTCGGGAACGACCGGGTGGTGGCCACCGGCCGCAAGACCAAGCCGAGCAAGGAGCTGGAGGAGTCGGGACCCTTCCACTTCATCGACGTCTCGAAGATCGAGACGGTGGCGAAGATCGTGAAGGAGTACGACGTGGGGACGATCTACCACCTCGCCGCGATCCTCTCCGCGGTGGGGGAGAACAACCCCGTCCTCGCCTGGCAGGTGAACGTGGGGGGACTCTTCAACTGCCTGGAGGTGGCGAGGGAGTACGGCTGCGCCCTCTTCACCCCCAGCTCGATCGGCGCCTTCGGTCCCACCACGCCCCTGGACCACACGCCCCAGGTGACGATCCAGAGGCCCACCTCCATGTACGGGGTCACCAAGGTCTCCGGGGAGCTGCTCTGCGACTACTACCACACCCGGTTCGGCGTGGATACCCGCGGGCTCCGCTACCCCGGCATCATCTCCAACGTGACCCTCCCCGGGGGAGGGACCACGGACTACGCGGTGGAGATCTACTACGAGGCGATCAAGCACGGCCGTTACACGTGCTTCCTGAAGGAGGGGACGCGCCTCGACATGATGTACATGCCGGATGCGGTGGAAGGGGCGATCCAGCTCATGGAGGCCGACCCCGGGAAGCTCCGGCATCGCAACGCCTACAACGTCACGGCCATGTCCTTCGCGCCCGAGGACATCGCGGCGGAGATCGCGAAGCACGTCCCGGGCTTCACCATGGACTACGACGTGGATCCCGTGCGGCAGAGCATCGCGGACTCCTGGCCCAACAGCATGGACGACTCCGCGGCCCGCGAGGACTGGGGCTGGAACCCGAAGTACGACCTGGCGGCCATGACGGAGGACATGCTGAAGGTCCTCGGCGAGCGGCACGCCCGCGGCGAGTTCTGAAGGCGGCGCCCGGAAGCCCCTCCACGAAACCGGCCCCCCGGGAGCCCCGGGGGACTTCACCCGCCGCACCCGCCGCCGTCTTCCGGCTCGGTGATCCGCCGCCCCGCGGGGGTTGCCCTTCACGGGAGCTTCGACTTCCGCAGCCGGCGGTCGGGTCCTGCGGGGCCGAGGGCGGCCGCGGAGGGATCCTCGGATCCGTCCGCCCGCGAGGCCTGACCCTGGATTTGCGGGCCATGGGGCCGTACCCCAGATTCCCGCCTTTCAGATGACGCCCTTGGCCTTGCCCACCTTGATGAAGGCGTCGATGGCCCGGTCCAGGTGCTCCTGGGTGTGGGCGGCGGAGATCTGGACGCGGATGCGGGCCTGGCCCTTGGGCACCACGGGGTAGGAGAAGCCGATCACGTAGATCCCTTCCTTCAGGAGCTCGTCGGCCATCTCCACCGCCAGGCGCGCCTCGCCGAGCATGATGGGGACGATGGGGTGGACGCCCTCCTTCACGTCGAAGCCCGCCTCGCGGAGCTTGGTGCGGAAGTAGACGGTGCTCTTCTCGAGCCGGTCCCGGAGCTCCGTGGTCTCGGTGAGCATGTCCAGCACCCGGAGGGTGGTGGCCGCGATCACCGGCGCCAGGGTGTTCGAGAAGAGGTAAGGCCTCGACCGGTTGCGGAGGAGGTCCACGATCTCCGCGTGGGAGCAGGTGAACCCTCCGGAGGCGCCGCCCATGGCCTTGCCCAGGGTGGAGGTGATCACGTCCACGCGGCCCATCACGCCGTTGTGCTCGTGCGTGCCGCGGCCCGTCTGCCCGATGAAGCCCGTGGCGTGCGAATCGTCCACCATCACCAGGGCCTCGTAGCGCTCCGCGAGATCGCAGATGCCCGCCAGGGGGGCGATGTTCCCGTCCATGGAGAAGACGCCGTCCGTGGCGATCATCTTCACCCGCGCCCCCTCGTCGTCGGCCTGCTTGAGCTTCTCCTCCAGGTCGTTCATGTCGGCGTTCAGGTAGCGGTAGCGCTTGGCCTTGCAGAGCCGCACGCCGTCGATGATGGAGGCGTGGTTGAGCTGGTCGGAGATGATGGCATCCTGGTCGGTGAGCAGGGGCTCGAAGATGCCGCCGTTGGCGTCGAAGCAGGCGGCATAGAGGATAGAGTCTTCGGTGCCGAAGAATTTTGCGATGCGGTACTCCAGCTCTTTATGGAGGTCCTGTGTGCCGCAGATGAAGCGCACCGACGACATGCCGTAGCCGCGGGTGTCCATGGCCTCTTTGGCGGCTTCGATCAGCTGGGGGCTGTTGGAGAGACCCAGGTAGTTGTTGGCGCAGAAGTTCAGCACCTTCTCCCCTGTTTTGAGGGTGATCTCAGCCCCCTGCGGGGAGGTGATGATGCGTTCGTCTTTGAAGAGACCCGCCTCGCGGATGCTCTCCAGCTCCTGCTGAAAATGTTGTTTTACTTTTTCGCTGTACATGGTCTTATGGTTTTATTTATTCAGTTTCTCTCTGATCTTTTCGAGCATGATGCGGGTCAGTGCGGCCAGGTCGTAACGGGGGCTGTAGTCCCAGTCGCGGCGGGCCACGCTGTCGTCGATGCTCTCGGGCCACGTGGTGGCGATGGCCTGGCGGAAGTCGGGTTTGTAGGTGATGATGAAGCCGGGCAGGTGTTTGCGGATCTCTTCTGCCAGGTCTGCCGGGCTGAAGCTGAGGCCGCCGATGTTGTATCCCGTATGTATGCTGAGGCTGTCTGCCGGAGCTTCCATCAGACGGACCGTCGCCTCGATGGCGTCGGACATGAAGAGCATGGGCAGGGTGGTGTCCTTGTCGAGGAAGCTCGCATAGCGGCCGTGTTTGATGGCCTGGTAGAAGATCTCGACGGCATAGTCGGTGGTACCTCCCCCCGGCTCGGTCTTGTAGCTGATCAGCCCGGGATAGCGTATGCTGCGGGTGTCGACGCCATAGCGGTTATAGAAATATTCGATCCACCGCTCGCCGGCCAGCTTGCTGATGCCATAGACGGTGTTGGGCTCCATGACCGTGAGCTGGGGCGTGTTGTGTTTGGGTGTGGTAGGGCCGAAGACGGCGATGGAGCTGGGCCAGAAGACCTTTTTGATCTCCTCCACCTCCTTGGCCAGGTCGAGTACGTTAAGCAGGCTGTTCATGTTGATGTGCCAGGCCTGCATGGGCAGTTTCTCGGCGTTGCCCGAGAGGACGGCGGCCAGGTGGTAGATCTGTGTGATCTTGTGCCGTATGACGAAATGGATGAGTCTTTTGTCATCCATGACGTCGAGCAGCTCGAAAGGCCCGCCCTCCAGGATGTCGGATGGCGGTTCTTTCAGGTCGGTGGCGAAGACGTGTCGCGCCCCGTACATCTCCCTCAGCCGGAGGGTGAGCTCCGAGCCGATCTGGCCGGAAGCTCCGATGATCATAATGTTCTCTT
>JAOZQC010000104.1:0-5766 GCA_029932425.1 Planctomycetota bacterium
AAGCGCCGGGGACCGGGCGGAGGCGCTGGCCCGGATCTACCTGGCCGCCCGCGAGAGGGGGATCCCGCTCGCCGCCCCGCCCCCCCGCGTGCCCTTCGATTTCGGGCGCAAGTCCTTCGGGCCGGAGCTCCTGGAGGAGATCCCCGAGGCCCCCGGGATCTACCGCTTCCTGGACGCCGCGGGCCGGATCCTCTACGTGGGAAAGTCGGTGAACCTCCGTGCCCGGGTCTCCGGCTACTTCCACCGGGGCGTCCGGCGCCGGAAGCTCGAGGGCGAGCTGGTGGAGCGCCTCGACCGCATCGAGTGGGAGGTCACGGGCTCCGAGCTCGGGGCCCTCCTGCGCGAGGTGGAGGAGATCCGGGAGCGCCGCCCCCCCTACAACGTCCAGGTCCGGGTGCGGCGGCGGCGCCCGGCCGGCGGCGACCTGATCCTGTTCCTCCCCGCCCCGGAGGCCGGCGAGGTGGACCTCCTCCTCGTCCGCTCCGGGAGGCCCGCGGGACGGGTCCGGACGGATCGCCGGGGCCGGGGAAGCGGGGAGATCCGGGCCGCGATCCGGCGGGCGTTCTACGCGGCCGGTCCTCCGGCGGCCCCGGGAGAGGAGGACGCGGGGATCGTCGCCTCCTGGCTCGCGGCGCGGGGGGAGCGCGCCGGCGTCCTCGACGTCTCCGCCACGGCCGGGTTCGAGGACACCCTCCGGCTGGTGAAGACCTGCCTGCGGGACCCGGAGCTCTTCGAGGGGCGGATCTTCTACCGGTAGAGGTCCTCGATCTTGTCCCGGTAGCGGTCGAGGACCACGTTGCGGCGAACCTTCTGGGTGAGGGTGAGGGTTCCGTCCTCGATGGTGAACTCGCGGTCGAGCACGAGGACCCGGCTGATCATCTCGCGCGCCTTGAAGCCGGCCTCGGGGGTGACCAGCCGGCGCACCTCCGCGCGGAAGAGGTCCTCCAGCTCCACCCCCCGCTTCTCCGCCTCGGGGGGGGCGAGATCCGGATCGGGCACGAGGAGGGCGGCGAGGGCCTTCCGGTCCTGCCCCACCACCAGGGCCTGCCGGATGAACGGGCTCATGAGGATCCGGGCCTCGATCGGCGCGGGCTCCACGTTCTCCCCCCCCGCCAGCACGATCGTGTCCTTGAGGCGGCCGCGGAAGACCACGTCTCCCCGCTCCGTGAGCAGGCAGAGATCCCCGGTGCGGAACCACCCGTCCTCGGAGAGCACCGCGCGGGTGGCTTCCGGCTCGCGGTAGTAGCCGGCCATGACCTGCGGCCCGCGGACCTGGAGCTCCCCCGAGTGCCGGGGGGGCAGGGGGTTCCCCTCCTCGTCGCACACCCTGAGCTCCGTCTCCGGCAGCGCCCGGCCGATCGTCCCCAGGCAGTTCTCCGCCCGGTCCCGGACCGTCAGCACGGGAGAGGTCTCCGTGAGCCCGTACCCCACGAGGACCTCGATGCCCAGGGCGGCGAGGAAGACGTCCAGGTACAGGGGCAGGAGCCCTCCCCCGGAGATCCCGTACCGGAGCTTCCCCCCCACCGCCTCCCGCAGGCGGCGGCCCAGGAGCTTCCGCCCCGCGAAGGCGAAGGGGGCGTTCCCGGCCACCGCCGCCCGGGAGAGCACCTTCCGGAGGAAGCCGCGCCGCGGTGGGGTCTCCTCCACGAGCCCGCGGAGCCGGTGCCGGTGCAGCGTGTGGGCGGTGAGCCGCGAGAGCAGGAAGCCGGCCAGGGCGCGCCCGAAGAGCCCGCGGGAGGCGACCTGCGTCTGGAAGGCCTTCTGGAGGCCCTCGAAGAGGCGGGGGACGGCCACCAGGAACTGGGGCCGCTCCTCCCGGAGGTCCCGCTTCAGGGTGCGCAGGGAGGAGTAGACGAGCACCGCCCCCGTGGCGAGCACCGTGTACTCCACCGTGCGCTCGAACATGTGCCAGGAGGGAAGGATGGAGAGGAAGCGGTCCCCGGGGTCGACGCCGCAGACGGCGGGAAGGACGCGCACGTTGTGGAGGATGTTCTCGTGCGTGAGCATCACGCCCTTCGGGCGGCCGGTGGTCCCCGAGGTGTAGACCACGGTGGCCAGGCCCCCGGCGGCGGGCTCCGGAGGGGGGCCGTCCCCCTCGCCCCGCTCGAGGACGCGGCGGAAGGGGACGACGCCCTCCGCCTCGCCCTGGAGCGCCACCACCGCCCGGAGCCCGGCGCCGCCGCCGGGCAGGAGCTCCCGGAGGGCGGGCCGTCCCACCACCGCGGCCACGGCCCCGGAGTGCGAGAGCAGCCACTCCGCCTCGGCGGCGGTGGTGTCCGCGGAGCGGGGCACGCCCACCCCCCCCGCCCACAGGATCCCGAGGTCCGCGAGCATCCACCGGGGCTCGTTGTCCGCGAGGAAGAGCACCCGGTCCCCGGGACGCACGCCGAGCCGCCCCAGCCCCCGGCCGAACCGCTCCACGATGTGGAAGAGCTCCCGGTAGGTGATCTCGCGGACCTCCCCGTCCACCGGCCCCCGGAGCGCGACCCGGTGCGCGTGCGGTGCCGCCTCCCTCGCCAGGTAGGCGGGAATCGTCGCCGCCGCGCTCATTCCTTCTCGCTTTCCGGCACGCCCCAGTCGATCAGCTCGCGGTCCACCTTGAAGACCCCCGCCGTGCCCATCTTCTCCCGCTTCAGGAAGCCGGTGACCGGCGCCTCGGCGCTGTACCAGTCCCGCACCCGGCCTTCCGAGAGCACGAAGACCTCGAGGCAGAGGGCCTTCCAGGTGCGGCCGGCCACGGTGACCTCGTCGGGGTACAGCCGCTCGATCCGCGCGCCCTCCGCCTCGTACTCCCGGAGGAAACGATTCGGAAAGAGCAGGCGCTCCGTGCTCGAAACGAGACGATCCGCCCGCGTGTTCCACACCTCCTCCTTCACCCGGACCATGCCGGTCCGGGGGTGCGGCGGCTCCAGCGCCTCCACGCGGTGGGTGTTCCCGTCGAGCGTCCGGTACAGCGCCCATTCCCCCGGCTGCACCCGCACCAGGGGGTTCTCGAACACGAAGGCCGGCGGCGCCCCCCCGGAGGCCTCCCCGGGGGCGGCCCCGCCCCGGGCGAACCAGCCGAGGGCCAGGCCGGCCGCGAAGAGCGCTCCGGCGGCGACGAGCGCGCCGCGGAAACCTGCCTTGAGCTGCATCTCGATCCTCCCGCCCCGAGGCATTCTAGGAAAGGCTCTCCGATCGCCCCCCTCCGAACCCGGAAAAACCGCGGGGCCGGCGGTGCCGCCCGGAGAGGCGACTCCCGGCGAAGCCGAAAAACCTTGGGCCGCCTCGCGCCCGGTGCTTCAATCCCCGCTTTCCCCCCGGAAACACTGTCGGAGGAGGATTCATGAGCACTCTGCCGGAGGTGACGGACGCCACGTTCGAGGAGGAGGTCCTGAAGTCGGACCTGCCCGTGCTGGTGGATTTCGGCGCCGAGTGGTGCGGGCCCTGCCGGAGCCTCGATCCCATCGTCCAGGACCTCGCCGAGGAGTACGCCGGACGCGTGAAGATCCTGCACGTGAACATCGACGAGAACCGCCAGACGCCCACCAAGTTCGGGATCATGGCCGTCCCCACCCTCATCTTCTTCAAGGACGGCCAGGTGGTCGACAAGGTCGTCGGGTTCAAGCCGAAGTCCGCCCTCGTCCAGCACCTCGAAAAGCTCCTCTGAGCCTCCCTCCCACCCACCCCCACCCCGCCGATCCGAAGAAGAGGAGCCCCGGCAGCGCGGGAATCCGGGACCGGGCGTCGCCGTAGAAGACCAGCGACAGGAAAAAGGGTACGGCGACGAGCCCCACGGGGAGCGCGAGGTCCCTCCATCTCCGGCGAAGCGCCCCCGCCCCCAGGAGCGCCAGGATGAGGAGGGGGGCCAGCGTGGCCCAGCCGAGCCGGCGCTTCAGCCGGCGGTCCCCCTTCGCGGAATGGGGGTCCGGATCGAAGAACCGGACCGCCTTGGAGCCCAGGAGCCGGATCCAGTCCCCCGGGTGCTCCCGGATCCACCGCAGGCCGAGGGAGAGGAAGCGGCGGTCGCTCTCCGCCTCCGTGAGCGCGGACCATCCGAAGTACCCCAGGTCCGGGGGATCCTCCACCAGGCTCTCCTCCGGCCGGTGCCACCGTCCGGGTACGGGATCCGCCCGGGCGGCGTCGCAGTTCCCGCCGAAGAAGGTCACCCCCAGGTTCGTGGTGAGCAGGGGACGGCCGTGGACCATCGCGTTGCGGGCGACCCAGGGCAGGGGGACGAGGAGCGCGGGGAGGAGCAGGCGGAGGAACGCCCCGCGGGACCGGGGGCCCGCGAGCGCGAGGTGGGCCAGGCCGGGAAGGAGGAGCAGGAGGCCGCCGGGGCGGGTGAGCACCGCCCCCCCGAGGAGAACCCCTGCGAGGAGGACGCGGCGGGAGAGGAGGGCGGCGGCGAAGCCCAGCACGAGCACGAGGTAGAGGGGCTCCGTGAGCAGGCGGCCGGAGATCCACACCGCCGCGGGCCACACCGCGAGAAGTCCCCCGGCGAGCAGGGACGGTCCCCGGGGCAGGAGCCGCCGGCAGAAGAGGACCAGGAGCGCCGCCGCCGCCGCCCCCAGGAGCGCGGAGAGGATCCGCCCCGCGATGACGTTCCCCCCCGCGGCCGCCGCCAGGAGGGCGGGGTAGAGGGGAGGCCGGAGGGAGGTGAAGCGCCGCGTCACGGGCCGTCCTCCCGCCTCCCGCGTGACCTCGAAGCCGAAGCCCTCTCCCCGGAGCAGGCTCCGGGCGATCGCGACGTAGTTCGTCTCGTCCTTCACGGGCGGCCGGGAGATCCCCTCGCTCCCCGCCACCGCCAGCCGCACGGCGAGGGCGAGCAGGAAGACCCAGAGGACGGGACCGGGACTCCGCATCGTACGCCCGGGAAGGTTACATACGGAGGCGGAAACAACTTGTAACTTTCGGAAGCCCGCCCGCGGAGGCGGGGGCGACACGCGGTCTCCGCCCCCCGCCGCCGGCCGCCGCACCCGCCAAAAGCCGGACGATCCCGCCGCCCGCGGGGATAATGAGCCCCATGAACGTGGTGCGCACCGGCCGTCTCGTCGTGCTCCTTCTCCTCCTCTCCTCCGGGAGCCCGCTCCGGGCGGATCCCGCGTCGCCGGACGAGGTCTTCTTCCCGAAGCGGGCCGTGCTCGATCCCTTCCCCCGCGAGGTTCCTCCGGATCGGCCGCTCACCCTCCGGGTGAAGCCCGGGCGGGGCCATTCCTCCCCGGTCCTGGTGATCATCCGGCCGGACGGCTCCACGGAGTACCTTCACCCCGACCGGGTTGCGAAGGGGAAGGCCGAGTTCGACGCCCGGTTCCGGCGGGGCCCCGGCGTGTACCGCCTGGAGGTGGTGGTGGACTCCGCCAAGGGGGATCTCACCGCCGCCCGGTTCAGCCTCTTCGCAGGCGTCCCGCGCCCCCCGGCGGGCCCCGGCACCGGGAAGCGGCTCCCGGAGAGCGCCTATCCCCCGGAACCCGCGGACGCGCATCCCCTCCGCCTCGAGCGCCGGCTCTTCGGAAAGATCAACGACTTCCGCCGCGCGCACCGGCTGGCCCCCTGGCCGTGGCTCGAGAAGGCCGCCGTCCTGGCCCGGGAGCACTGGGAGCGTTTCCTCGCCCTGAAGCCCCGGCCGGAGAAGCTCGTGCACGTGCTGCCGGGGTGGGGTTCCCTCGCGGATCGCTTCATGGACACCTTCGCCTGGCCGTGGACGGACCGGAAGTTCCCCCCCGCCATGCCGGACCTCGCTCCCGAGGCCCGCTGCTACTGCTCCGAGGCCCTGGCGGCCCCCCG
>JAOZQC010000104.1:5776-8767 GCA_029932425.1 Planctomycetota bacterium
GCCCCCCGCTCCCTCGACTGGCTCTTCCGGGAGGTCCTCACGCGGGAGAGCGCGTTCCGCGCCCCCCTCCTCTCCCCCTTCCCCACCCACGCCGCGGTGGGCATCGCGCGCGATCCGGCGAGCGGGCGTCTCTACACGGCCGTGGTGTTCGTGCAGGTGAACTCCACCCGCGTCCGGAAGGACCTGGAGCGGGAGTGGAGGGAGACCACCGCGCAGGAAGCCCGGGCCGCGAGCCCCGCGGACCGGGCGGAACTCCTCCGGCGCCTGGGCCGGATGGGCGATCCCCGTTCCCGGAAGCTCTTCGAGCGGCGTCTCCGGCACCGCCACCCTCTCGTGCGGGCCGCCGCCCTCGATGCCCTCTTCCTCGCGGATCCGGACTCCGCCCGAGCCCAGGTGGACCGGCGCACCCCCGCCCTCGTCCGGGCTCACCGCACGGGGCGCTTCGCCGCGGTGGTGCCGCTGCTCCGGACCTTCGCCGGGGTCCGGTACGACGCGGTCACCCGCGCCCGGGGCGAGAAGGAGCTCTCCACCCTGGAGCGCTTCTCCGGCGACCTCCTCGCCCAGGCCGCCGCCCGACTCGCGGAGGGAAAGGTCCGGGAGGCGTACCGCGACCTCCGGGAGGTGGAGGAGCGGTTCCGGGGGACGAAGAACGCCGAGGAGGCCCGGCGTCGCCGCCGGGCCATCGAGACCGACCCCGTCCTCAAGTCGAAGCTCGAAGGATGACCGCCATGCGCATTTCCATCCTCCCCGCGGGCGCCGTCCCGCTCCTTCTCCTCCTGCTTCCCCTGGCCGCGGACACCCCCCCGGAGGAGGTCCCGGTCGCCGGCCGCAAGGACCGCATCCACGGCACGATCGAAGCCGGGGCCGCGCTCGCCGTCCGCCTCTTCCTTCCCGCGGAGACCGCCCTCCGGGTGAAGCTCCGCCCCGAACACGGAGCGGACCCCGCGGCGACCGCGGCCGTCTTCGGACCGGCGGGGGCTTCCCTCCCCCTCGAGAAGGGCCGGGCCGTGATCCCGGCCACGGGGGAGGTGCGCATCCGGGTGACCGCCGGCGCCGCGGGACGCTACCGCCTGGACGTCACCGCCAAGCCCCCGAGGAGGCTCCGGCGGACCGGGGACCTCACCGAGGGAGAGATCCGGGAGATCCCCTTCGGGGCGTTCGGAGGCACCGTCCTCTCCGTGAAGTTGAAGGGGGTGGAAGCGGTCGATCTCACGGGGCCCGAGGGAGAGCCCGTGGACCTCGCGAAGAAGACCTCCCTCCCCGCGGACGGGACCTACCGGCTCCGGGTCCGGGGCGCCGGGGGTCCTTTCAAGGTGACCTTGAAGCTCAGGGCGCCGAAGCCGGAGAAGCGGGAGCGGTACCACTCCGCGCTGGGCTTCGGCCCCGCCCCGGAGGTCCTCTCCCTGGATCCCTCGGAGGCCCTGGACAGCGGGCCCGTGTCCGGGATCGACGTGGCGGGAAGGAACTTCGAGCGGGGGGCCCGGGTGTTTCTCGAGAAGGGGAAGGTGGAGTTGGAGGGCGAGGTCACGTGGGTGTCCGACCGGGAGCTCTCGGCGGGCTTCGATCTCACGGGGGCCCGCTCCGGAAAGTGGACGCTCCTCGTCCGCAACCCCAGCGGAGGGGAGGCGGGACGGCCGTTCCGCGTCCTCGACGCCGCGGGCGTGGCCCTTCCCGACGGCGTCCGGAAGGACACGGAGGTCTGGTTCCTCGACTTCACCGACGAGTTCCGCGCGGACCTCGCGGACTTCGGCCTGCGCGGCGACAGCGAGGAGGTGAACCAGGCCGCGGAGGAGGTCGTCGAGGCCTACGTGGTCCATCTCCTCCGCGTCCACTTCGGCCGGGACGGGGTGAAGGGCCGGGCGGAGGCCCCGGACGCCGTACCCGTCTCCTTCGTGGTGGAGAAGGTGAGGGACTCCGTGGCGACCCCGGGCGTGGAATACGACCGCCTCCGGATCGGGGGAGCCGCCACCGGCGGACCCCCCGTTTCCGACAACCCGAACCTGCCGTGGGGATACGTGGGCGTGGATCCGGACAACACGAGCCGGGAGGACATCGGCGCCTCGACCGAGGGGACCCGCGCCCTCCCCACGGCCGAGCTGGCGGACTTCGACCACGCCACCTCGGAGTTCCGGGCCGCCTTCGCGCCCCTGCTCGCCCGCCCCCTGACGGGCGCGGACGCATCCTACTTCCTGTCCGGGTTCCTCCCCACCTCCGCGGAGGACGTGGCCCGCGTCACCGACATCATCACCGCGGTGGAGACCCTCTCCCGCGAGATCGCGGGGGTGGCGGCCCACCACATCGCCCGGGCGATGGGCGTGGCGAACTCGGAGGAGGGCATCATGGGCACCCCCACCCGCTTCGGGGTGTTCGGTGCCGATCGCGGGCTCTCCTTCTCGCCGGCGGAGCGGGACCTCCTCCGGCGCAACGCCCGCCCCTCCGATCTTCCCGGCCGCTCGAACCCTCTCCTCGTCCACACGTTCCCCCTGCTGCCGGGGCAGCCGCAGGTGCTCCCGGAGGCGAAGGTCTCCCTGCTCTACTCCGCGGACCTCTCCCCGGTGGGAGGAGACCCGCTGCGGACGGCGAAGACCACGCGGGTCACCGTGATCGACGTGGTGAACGAGATCGGCCTCCCCCTCGAGGGGTTCGCGTTCGACCCGGATCGCTTCCTCCTGCGGGGCACCCCGCCGGCGACCTCCGTGGGCACCTTCTGGCTGAAGATCGGGCTGGAGCAGCAGGTGGGAGGAGAGTGGTCCGGCTACGCCGTGTGGCACCGCCTCGACGTGGTCAGATGACGCGCCGGATCCAGTCCCGGACGTCCCGGACCTGCTCCGCCGTCACGTGGTGCCCGGAGGGGTAGGAGGAGAGGGTCACCCGGAGTCCGGCGGCCTCGAGGGCCCGGCGGCTCCGCGCCGCCGCCCGGAAGGGCCCCGCCCGGGCCCGCCCGCCGTGGGAGAGGAGGGTCTCGAGGGTCCGGGCCCGCGCGCGCGCGCG
>JAOZQC010000105.1 GCA_029932425.1 Planctomycetota bacterium
AGGAGTACATCGCCCAGAAGGAGTTCATCTTCCCGCCCGGCCCCAGCATGCGCCTCATCGTGGACACCATGGCCTTCGGGACGGAGTCGGTGCCGCTCTGGAACACGATCTCCATCTCCGGGTACCACATCCGCGAGGCGGGCTCCACCGCGGTGCAGGAGCTGGCCTTCACCCTGGCGGACGGGTTCGCCTACGTGGAGGCCGGGATCGCGGCCGGTCTCGACGTGGACGCCTTCGCCCCGCGCCTCTCCCACTTCTTCAACTCGCACCTCGACTTCTTCGAGGAGATCGCGAAGTACCGGGCGGCGCGGCGCATCTGGGCCCGCCGGATGCGGGAGAAGTACGGCGCGAAGAACCCCCGCTCCTGGCTGCTCCGGTTCCACACGCAGACCGCGGGGTGCTCCCTCACCGAGCAGCAGCCGGAGAACAACATCGTGCGCACCGCCTACCAGGCCCTGGCCGCGGTGCTGGGGGGGACCCAGTCGCTCCACACGAACTCCATGGACGAGACGCTGGCCCTTCCCTCGGAGAAGGCGGTGAAGATCGCCCTCCGAACCCAGCAGATCCTCGCCCACGAGACCGGGGTCCCCTACATCATCGACCCCCTGGGGGGCTCCTGGTACGTGGAGTGGCTGACGAACCGCATGGAGGAGGAGGCGGAGAAGTACTTCGCGAAGATCGACGAGCTGGGCGGCGTGATCCGCGCCATCGAGGACGGCTTCTTCCAGCGCGAGATCGGGCGGGCCGCCTACGAGTACCAGCAGGCGCTCGAGAAGGAGGAGCGGATCGTCGTCGGGGTCAACCGGTTCCGGGAAGAGGAGGAGGAGCTCGAGATCCCCATCCTCTACATCGACGAGTCGGCGGAGATCGAGCAGAAGAAGCGTCTCGCCGCCCTCCGGGAGAGGCGGGACGACCCGGCTCCCGTGCTGGAGCGCATCCGGGAGGCGGCGCGGGGGAAGGACAACCTCATGCCGCGTTTCATCGAGGCCGCGCGGGCGGGCGCCACCCTCGGCGAGATCGTCGGCGCCCTGAAGGACGTCTTCGGCGAGTACCGGGAGCCCGCGGAGTTCTGAGGGAGGACGAGAGATGGAGAGAAAGATCCGCATCCTCATCTGCAAGCCGGGCCTCGACGGCCACGACCGGGGCGCGAAGGTGGTGGCGAGCACCCTGCGCGACGCCGGGTTCGAGGTGATCTACACGGGGCTCCGCCAGACGCCGGAGATGATCGTGCGCGACGCGATCCAGGAGGACGTGATCGGCCTCAGCGTCCACTCCGGCGCGCACCTCACGATCTTCGGGAAGGTCATGGACCTGCTCCGGCGGGAGAACGCCCTGCACATCCTGGTGACGGGAGGCGGCATCATCCCGGACCAGGACCTGCCGAAGCTCCGGGAGATGGGCGTGGGCCGGCTCTTCCGTCCGGGCACGAAGAGCGACGAGTACATCGCCTACATCCACGACGAGGTGGCGAAGCGCCGCGCCGTCCGCGAAGCCCGGGAGGCCTGATCCCGTGGCGGAGCGACGGCGACCCATCCTGCCCTGGATCCTCTTCGGGATCACCCTCCTCCTCCTGGTCGCGGTCCTCCTCTCCTCGCTGGCGCCGGAGAGGTCCCCCCGGGTCGTCCTCGACGACGAGCGGAACGAGCAGGCGGTGTTCGTGGAGATCCCGGTGGAGGGGGTGATCGTGGACGCCGCCGTGGAGGGCGTGAATCCCGTGGCGTGGGTCGGGACCAGCCTCCGGAGGGCGGCCCGGGAGGAGAAGCTCGGGGGGATCCTCCTCCGGGTGGACTCCCCGGGCGGCGGGATCCGGGCCTCGGACGTGATCCTCCGGGCGATCCGGGAGTTCAGGCGGGAACACGAGATCCCCGTGGTGGTCTGGATGAAGGACGTGGCCGCGTCCGGGGGCTACTACGTCTCCCTCGCCTCGGACTGGATCGTGGCCCACGAGGACACGATCACGGGCTCCATCGGGGTGATCTGGCCCACCGTGAACTGGCGGGTGCTCACGAGGGAGAAGCTGGGCCTCGAGCTCGACGCGATCAAGTCGGCGCGGATGAAGGACATCGGCTCCCCGAACCGCGCCATGACCTCCGAGGAGCGGCGGCTCATCCAGGGCTACGTGGACGACGCCTACGCGAAGTTCGTCCGGCTCGTGGTGGAAGGGCGGAAGAAGAGCGCCCGGCCGGTGACGGAGGAGTCCGTGCGGGCCCTCGCCAGCACGATCCTCACCGGGCGGAAGGCCCTCGAGGCCGGGCTCGTGGACCAGCTCGGCTACCGGGAGGACGCGGTGGCGAAGCTCAAGGCCCTGGCGGGGGTGGAGCGGGCCGACGTGGTGGAGTACGCGAAGCCGAAGTCCCTGTTCGAGACGATCTTCTCGGCGCGTGCGCCGGTGAGCCCTGTGGAGAGCCGGCTCCGGCGCCTGGAGAGGCTGTACGCGGAAGGCCCTCCCCTCATGAGCCTCTGGGAGCGATGAACCGATGAACCTGATCTACCTGAAGGAAGAGCACCAGATGATCCGGGAGGCGGTCCGGGAGTTCGCCGAGAAGGAGGTGGAACCCGGGGAGGTCGACCGGGACGCCACGATGGAGTTCCCCCTGGACCTGGTGGAGAAGATGCGGGAGCTGGCGCTCCTCGGGATCCCGTTTCCGGAGGAGTGGGGCGGGGCGGGGCTCGACAACCTCGCCTACACCATCGCCGTGGAGGAGCTCTCGCGGGTCTCCGGCTCCCTGGGCCTGACCCTGGCCGCCCACACCAGCCTGGGCACCTCGCCGATCTACGAGTTCGGCACCGAGGACCAGAAGCGGCGGTTCGTGCCCAAGCTGGCCTCCGGGGAGATGCTGGGGGCCTTCGCCCTCACGGAGCCGAACGCGGGCTCCGACGCCCAGGGCACCCAGACCACCGCCGTCCGCGACGGGGACGACTGGATCATCAACGGGCAGAAGGTCTTCTGCACCAACGGCGGGTACGCGGGCACGATCATCTTCACCGCCCTCACGAGCCGGGAGCCGAAGCAGATCTCGGCCTTCATCGTGGAGAAGGGAACCCCCGGCCTCGTGTACGGGAAGAAGGAGGACAAGCTCGGCTGCCGCGCCAGCGACACCCACGTCATCCACTTCGAGGACTGTCGCGTCCCGAACGCGAACCTCGTGGGAGGGGAGAGCGAGCTGGGCAAGGGCTTCAAGTTCTTCATGAAGACCCTGGACGGCGGCCGCATCTCCATCGGGGCCATGGCCCTGGGCATCGCCCAGGGGGCCCTCGACAAGGCGATCCCCTTCGTCCGGGAACGCCGGCAGTTCGGCAAGCCGATCGGGAGCTTCCAGGGGGTGGCGTTCCGCCTCGCGGACATGGAGACGGAGATCCAGGCCGCGCGCCATCTCCTCTACCACTGCGCCTGGCTCAAGGACACGGGGCAGCCCCTGGAGCACCAGAGCGCCATGGCGAAGCTCTTCGCCTCGGAGGTGGCCATGCGCGCCGCGGACTCCGCGATCCAGGTCCTCGGGGCCTGCGGCTACATGCGGGAGTATCACGTGGAACGCTACCTCCGGGACGCGAAGCTGTGCGAGATCGGCGAGGGCACCTCGGAGATCCAGCGCCTCGTCATCTCCCGCCATCTCCTGGGGCGGCTCACGTAGCCGGCATGGAGACGGCCGGCCTGAAGATCGACGTCCTCTCGGACGGAACGTTCGGCCTCGACGGGGGAGCCATGTTCGGCATGGTGCCCCGGGAGCGCTGGAAGGAGCTCTGTCCCCCCGACGAGAGGAACCGCATCCGGCTCGGCACCCACACCCTTTGCGTGCGGGGCCCCGGTTTCGTACTCCTCGTCGATCCCGGGGTGAGCCTGTCCGCGGACCCGGAGATGTTCGCGATCCGGAGGAACCCGACCCTCGAGGAATCCCTGGCGGGGATCGGCCTCGCCCCGGAGGACGTCACCCACGTCACGATGAGCCACCTCCACTTCGACCATGCCGGGGGGGGACGGAGCTTCCCGAACGCGGAGTACCTTGTCCAGGAGGCGGAGTGGGCGGCGGCGACGTCCCCTCACCTCCTCCACTCCCGTTCCTACCGCCGGGAGGACCTGCCGCCCGAGGACCGGGTCCGGCTCCTCCCCGGGGATGGAGAGATCCTCCCCGGCGTCCGGGTCCGGGTCACGGGCGGTCCCTCCGCCGGCCACCAGGTGCTGCTCTTCGAGGACCGGGCCGTGTTCTTCGGCGACCTCCTGCCCACGATCCACCACCTCTCTCCCCCCCGGACCATGGCCTACGACCTGGAGCCGCGGAGGGTGGTGGACGTGAAGCTCTCGTTGTTCCGGGAGGCGGCGGAGAAGGGATGGCTCGGCTTCCTCTACCACGATCTCTCCCCGGATCCCATCCGGATCGTCTCCGAGGGAAGGCGTTTCCGGGCGGTTCGCTGAATTGCTATCGTGACGGCCATGACCCACCACGAACACATCCGGCTCGAAATCGCGGACGGCCGGGCGGTCCTGACCCTGGACCGCCCCCCCCTGAACGTCCTGAACATCGCCATGATGCGGGAGATGACGGAGGCGCTCGGGGAGGCGGGGGCCGTGGGGGACCTGCGCCTCCTCGTGCTCCGCTCCCGGGGCAAGGCCTTCTCCGCGGGCGTCGACGTGGGCGAGCACGTGGGCGACCTGGCGAAGACCATGATCGAGACGTTCGACGGGCTCCTCGCCGCCCTCCTCGACTTCCCCCTCCCCACCGTGGCCCTGGTGGACGGGGCGGCCCTCGGGGGCGGGTGCGAGGTGGTGCTGGCCTGCGATCTCGTCTACGCCACGGAGCGGTCGAAGTTCGGCCAGCCGGAGGTGAAGGTGGGCGTCTACCCGCCGCCCGCCACCGTCCTCCTCCCCCCCCTGGTGGGCCGCCGGCGCACCGCCGAGATCGTGCTCACGGGGGAGGTCTACTCCGCCGCGGAGGCGAGGGACCTCGGGATCGTGAACCGGGTCTATCCCGCGGAGGAGTTCGAGACCGGGACGGAGAGGATCCTCGGCTCGATCCAGGCGCTCTCCGGCTCCGTCCTCCGGATGACGGTGGAGCGGCTGCGCTCCGGCGGGCCCTTCCGGGAGGAGATGGCCGCCGTCGAGGAGCACTACCTCACGAGGCTCATGAGGACGAAGGACGCCGCCGAGGGGCTCGCGGCGTTCCTGGAGAAGCGAGCCCCGAGGTGGACCCATGAGTGACTCCGCCCCCGCCCCGGCCGGGCCGGGCGCCTGCGCGGCCCGGAAGCGGACCTGCGGCTGGCTCTGGCTCAGCCTCTTCGCCACCTTCTCGGTGTACCTCCTGCTCATGGGGAAAGAGCAGCGGGATGCCTTTATCGTGATCTACCCCTGGCTCGGCATCCCACCCGCGGTGGGGCTGTTCTTCGGGATCGTGGGGTACCGCGCCGTGAAGCGCGACCCCAACCTCACGGGTCCCACCTTCGCCTGGGCCTGCATGATCCTGGCCGTCCTCTCGATCGCCTTCCAGGTGAATTGGCGGATCCAGTTCGCCGACGCAGTCGAGTGGTCGAAGGCTTTCGGGGAGACGAACTACAGGTTTGCGGACGCCCTCAAGAAAAAGGACGGGAAAGCCCTGTTCGAGGCCCTGGCACCGTCATACCAGGCATCCCATTCCCCTGCCGATGTAGAAGCCTTGCTCGAAAAGGTCTTTCCTGGAGCGGGGCCGCTGGACTTGAAAAAAGAGACGTCCGAGGACTCGGAGGAAGAACAGCGCGCCGTCTTCGAGCTTCTGAACAGCTTTGCAAAGGGGAAAACGAAGACCATCGACTTTCGGATACGGAGTAGCATCTCCGACCGAAGGGGTCGGGTGAGGCTCGAGAGGCGCTTCCACGCCTGGCGGGACGAGAAGGGCCGAATCAAGGTGGAGATCCGCGACTTCGGGCTGGAGCGGGTGGTGGAGCCGGCGAAACCCGCGAAGGCCGGGGAGGCGGGGAGCGGCGAGGCGCCGGGGCGGCCCGGAAAGGCGGAGACGCCGGCCTCCCCGGAGAAGCCGGGCGGCGCCGGCGAACCCGAGAAACCCGACAGGCCGAAGGATTCGGGCTAAAATCGAAGCTTGCGGCGCGACATGCGCCCCGCGAGGTCGACCATGACGCAGCGGAAGCTCCCGGTTCCGGCGCGGTACGGTGCGCCTCTCCTCCTTTTGGCGCTCGCCCTCCCGCTCGTTCCCGCTGCTCCCGCCGGGGAGGACTGGCCCGCCCTCCGGAACGAGTTCCGCGCCAAGATGCTCCTGGACCGCAAGACCGGGGTTCGCTTCGAGCTCGTGGACCGCGTGGCGGAGGTGGGCACGCGGGAGGCGGCGGAGGCCCTTCTCGACGCGGTGGCCGTCCTGGGGGAGAAGATCGACGGCCTGGCGAGGAAGCTCGCGAGGGTGGAGGCCGAGCACGAGAAGCTGAACAGCGACCAGGACCTCGGGCGCGACAACTACAAGACCCGGGACCGCCTGCGCGCCGAGATGATGGACCTGGACGAGCGGATCATGGCCGAGAGGGAGGTGCTCGACCGGATCCGGCGGGGGCTCGCCCGGTTCACCGCCGAGGACGCCCGCCGGTACGTGGCGAGCCGGGCCGTGAAGGGGGAGACGTGGCGCCAGAGGGCGGTGGCGGCCCGGACCGCCGCCGCGTATCCCGCGGCCTACGGCCTCGACGCGGCGCTGCGGGCGCTCCGGGATTCCGTGCCCGCGGTGGTGGTGGAGGTGCTGGACGCGCTCGGCGCCCGGAAGGACGAGGCCGCGGCCGGGCCCGTGGCGGCCCTCCTCCTCCACGACGACTGGTCCGTGGCCGTGGCCGCGGCCCGGGCGCTCGCGGCCATCGGGTCCGTGAAGCCGGTGGGGAGGATGATCGAGGCCCTGGGGAAGACGGACGGCCGGGTCCGCGACGAGATCAACTCCGCCCTCCGGGCGATCACGGGGGAGAACTTCGCCGCGGACTACGAGATCTGGAAGCGCTGGTACGAGGAGAACAAGGAGAGGCTCGCGGGACCGGACGCGAGAAAGCTCCGCCGGGGCAAGAAGGCCCCCAAGCCGAACGACTCCGACTTCTACGGCATCCGGACCCCGTCGAAGAAGATCATGTACGTGATCGACATCTCGGGGTCGATGAATCTCGAGATCGGGGGCAAGCAGGCGCTGACGCAGCGGCCGGGGGAGAGGGAGAAGCTCTTCGGCAAGAAGATCGAGATCGCCAAGACGGAGTTGAAGCACGCCATCCGCCGCCTCCCCGAGGACGCCTGGTTCGACATCATCACCTTCAACCATCTGGTGAAGGTCTGGCGGCCGCGCATGGTGCAGGCCACCCAGAAGCAGAAGAACGAGGCCTACAAGTTCATCCGGGACCTGAAGGCCAGCGGATCCACCTACACCTACGGCGCCCTGAAGGAGGCCTTCAAGTTCGCCACCGACTCCTACTACAAGGTGGGCATCGACACGATCTTCCTCCTCTCGGACGGGGCCCCCACGGACCAGACCTACCCCACCTCGAAGCTCATGGACGCGGAGATCATCCTGAAGGCCGTCCGGCAGTGGAACCGCGTGCGCAAGGTGACGATCCACGCCATCGCCATCGATCCCAAGGCGCAGGGGCCCGCCTTCATCCGGTTCATGAAGGACCTTGCCACCCAGAACGGCGGGCGCTACATCGAGAAAGGGGGGTAGCATGAGGAACCTCTTCGATCCGCCGCCGCGCCGCCGCCCGGGCCGGACCCCGGGTCTCCTGCTCCTCCTCTTCTGCCTGGCGGCGGCCCGGCCCGCCTCTCCCTCCCCCGCGGACGGCTTCCCGGCCGCGAAGAAGCTCTTCCGGAGCGCCTTCCGGCCGGAGAAGAAGGCCGAGGACCGGCTGGACGCGATCGCGGCGGTGGCGGCGTTCGAGACGCCGGAGGCGGCGAAGCTCCTCGTCTCCGGCATCCGGAGGACCGACGCCATCACCGCCCCCCTCCTGGAGAAGGCGGCGGAGCTCCGCGACCGCATCGCCTCCTACGACAAGGGGCAGGAGTTCGGGCGCGGCCGGAGGCACACCGCCGAAGTGGAGCTGGCGCTCCGGACGCTCCGCAAGCAGGCCGCGAAGGTCCAGGACCGGATCGACGCGGAGTTCCGGGTGCTCGAGGCCCTCCAGGACGGCCTGGAATCGATGCGGGAGGGCAAGGCCCGGGAGTGGCTCGAGAAGACCGCGCTCTCCGGGGAGAAGTACTGGAAGGCGAGGCTCATGGTGGCGACGGCCCTCGGCCGCATCGGGGCGAAGTCCTCCGTCAAATGGCTCCGGAAGGCCCTCGACGATCCCCACGACGCCGTGCGCTCCGCAGCGGCCGCCGCCCTCGGCGAGATGAAGGCGGGGGAGGCGCTCCCGGACCTCCTGAAGCTCCTTTCCGAGAAGAACTGGCAGCTCCGGTCGGCGGCGATCCAGGCCCTCGGGGACCTGGACGAGAAGGGGGCGGTGGGACCTCTCATCGAGCAGATCGAGAAGGAGACGGGCCGCCTCCGGGAGGACTGCGCCCAGGCCCTGACGAAGCTCACCGGCCAGAAGTTCGGGCAGGTGGTCGACGCCTGGAAGCGGTGGTGGGCGGCGCACAAGGACGAGTACGGGGGAGAGGAGGGGAAACCCCTGGGCGGGCATCCGCCCGACCGCTCCGGCGACCCCGGCAAGGGCTACTACGGCATCCCGGTCCTCACCAGCAAGGCGATCTTCATCATCGACGTCTCCGGCTCCATGTCGAAGTCGAACCGGGACCCGAACCGGGT
>JAOZQC010000106.1:0-7178 GCA_029932425.1 Planctomycetota bacterium
CGAGGCGGTGGACGTCTTCCACGCCGGCGGCACCGTCCGGGGCGGGAGCGGGGTCATCGTGCTCCCCTGCGGCGCGGGAAAGACGATCGTGGGGATGGGGGTCATGGCGGCGGTGCAGGCCAAGACCCTGGTGCTCACCACGAGCCTGGTGGCCGTCCGGCAGTGGCGCGAGGAACTCCTCTCCAAGACGAGTCTGGGACCCGAGGAGATCGGCGAGTTCACCGGAGAGGTGAAGAACATCCGGCCCGTGACCCTGTCCACGTACCAGATCCTCACCTACCGGCGGTCCCGGGTGGAGGAGTTCACCCACTTCGGACTGTTCCGGGAGCACAACTGGGGGCTCATCATCTACGACGAGGTGCATCTCCTCCCCGCGCCGGTCTTCCGCATGACGGCCGAGATCCAGGCCACGCGGCGGCTGGGTCTCACGGCCACCCTCATCCGGGAGGACGGCAAGGAGGACGAGGTCTTCAGCCTCATCGGGCCGAAGAAGTTCGACGTCCCCTGGAAGGACCTCGAGCGGCAGGGCTGGATCGCGCAGGCGACGTGCACCGAGGTGCGGATCCCCATCGCCGAGGAGCGGCGGGTGGACTACGTCCTGGCCGACCGGCGACGCAAGTTCCGGATCGGCTCGGAGAATCCCCGGAAGCTGCGCGTGATCCGCAAGCTCCTCGAGCGGCACGACGGGGCCCGGGTGCTCATCATCGGCCAGTACCTCGACCAGCTCCACAAGGTGAGGGAGGAGCTGCGGGTTCCGCTCATCACGGGGAAGACGCCGAACTCCGAGCGGACGGCGCTCTACGAGCGCTTCCGGTCCGGGGATCTCGGACTGCTCCTGGTCTCGAAGGTGGGGAACTTCGCCGTGGACCTGCCCGAGGCGAACGTCCTCATCCAGATCAGCGGCACCTTCGGTTCCCGGCAGGAGGAGGCGCAGCGGCTGGGGCGGATCCTCCGCCCCAAGACGAACGGGACCCGGGCTCACTTCTATTCCCTCGTCACGCGGGACACGAGGGACCAGGAGTTCGCGGAACGGCGCCAGCGGTTCCTCACGGAGCAGGGGTACTCCTACGAGATCATCGACGAGGCGGAACTTGGCTGAGACGCGCTCTCTCTCCCTGGGCGAGTACCTCGAGAAGAAGAAGGTCTCCGAGCTGCAGGAGTTCCTGAGCTTCTGGGGGAACGGGGGGCGGATCCCCGACCGGAAGGCGGATCTCCGTGCGGCCCTCCAGAAGCTCATGCGGGACGAGGAGACGGTCTTCCGGAAGCTCCACGTGCTCTCGAAGGCGCCGATGCAGCTCCTCCACGTCCTGATCCGGTCGGAGGACTATCGCGCCGACATCCAGAGCGTCTTCTACAACGACCACGGGATCCAGCTCGAGTACTACGAGGTGGAAGCGGCGGCCCGGGCGCTCTCCCGGCGGGGGTTCCTGGAGATCTCCCGGAGCCGGGACTGGATCCACTACGGGAAGGAGGTGTACACCATCCCCCGGGAGATGGGGGACACGGTGAACCTCCTCCTCGCCGAGGAGCACCGGGGCCCCAAGGAGGTGTTCACCCTCCGCGGGCACCTCTCGGGCATGTCCCGCCAGAAGCTCCGGGGCCTGGTCCACCGCCTGGGCTTCCCCGAGGAGGGGACCCCGTCCCTCGAGCGCGCCGCCCGGTTCCTCACCGCGGAGAAGGGGGCGCGGGATCTCCTCGAGGCGGTCTCCAACCGGAAGCTCCGGGAGATGTTCGGGCGCCTGATCCGCGAGTACGGGGGCGTGATCTCCCGGGCCCGGTACGAGAAGGAGGTGGGGGCTCCGGTGAAGTGGGACCGGAAGCGGTGGCAGCGCTTCCTGGAGGGGAACGCCCTCGGCACGATGTCGAACATCTCCCTGGACGCCTACGGGCTCAAGCTCGAAGGCGAGTCGGTGGTGCTGTTCAAGGAGATCGTGGAGGCCTGGTTCGCGGACAGCCGCCCGGACGAGGAGGCGTTCGACCGGGTGCTCTCCGCGCGGATCGACCTTCTCACCGACCTCGTTCACTTCCTGCGGTACGTGGGACGGACACCGGTCAAGGTCACGCAGGGGAAGACGCTCTACAAGTCCGCCCACGGCCGGATCCTGGCCGGCATGGTCTTCCGGGACGACGCCCCCGTGGGCCGGGAGGAGGTCCTGGCCCTCATCTGGGACCTGGTGAAGTCCCTGGAGCTGGTGGAGGTGGGGGAGGACCGGGTCCTGCGGCTGACCCCGGCCGGGGAGGCCTGGGAGGGGGAGGACCTGGTGAGCCAGGTGGAACGGATCTACGAGCGGTTCCTGGAGGAGAGCTCCCCGGACGGCCGCGACTTCCACCTCCGGGAACTCCGGAAGCGGGTGGGCAAGCGGCTGCGCGCGGTGGGGGGAAACGGGTGGCATCCCTTCATGGGCATCCCGTTCACGGTGCGCAACGACTACCTGGCCGATCTCGACGAGGAGGGCATCCGGGAGCGCTACCGCAACCGGTTCCAGTTCACCTACGACCCGCCCCGGATGACCTTGCCCGGCCTGGCCCGGGACCTCGCGGACTGGCTGCTCCGGCGTCTCTTCGTCCTGGGGGTGATCGACGTGGCCCTGGTGGGAGACGAACCGGCGGCCGTGCGCCTCACGGAGCTCGGCCAGAAGGTGCTGGGCATGCAGCCCGGCGACAACGGCGGCAGCGGCCTGCCCCCGCTCGTGGTGAACCCGGACTTCGAGGTCCTGGTGTTCCCGGAAGGGGAGGTGATCGAGCTCGTCCACACGCTGGACCGGTTCGCCATCCGCACGAGGTCGGAGGAGGTGAGCCGGTACCGCATCCTGAAGGAGGGGGTGGAGCGCGCGGTGGTCAAGGGGATGCCGGCCGAGGAGATCCTCCGGTTCCTCACCGCCCACAGCCGGACTCCCATCCCCCAGAACGTGGAGTACTCGATCCGGGACTGGGGGGAGACGATCCGGTTCGGGACCCAGCGCGAGGTCGTGCTCCTTCGCGTGGACAGCGAGGAGGTGATGGACCGGGTGCTCGCCCTCGAACCGGTCCGGCGGCTCCTCGTGGAACGGCTGGGGCCCGAGACGGCGGCCCTGAAGGAGAGGATCAGCGACTGGAGGACGCTGGAGGAGCTGCGCCGCCTCGGGGTCTACATGAAGGGGTAGGCGGGAAGGGTCGGTGCGGCGGGGGAAGGCGGGGCCGGAGGGGAACGGCGCTCTCCGCGGAGGGAAAGACCACCGGAGGGAATCCCGCGGGCACGTCCGGAGGGGGGGGAAAGTGAAAGCCAAGGGAACTTTCGGAGAAAGGGGGAAATGTGGAGTGAAGTCGGGAAAGTTTTACGCCTTGACGGCAACCTTGACTTTCACCCCAAGGATTACCGCGAAGATCCGGGCAGGTCAAGATTCGGCGGCGGGGAATCCCGAAACGCCGCCCCCGGCCGGGGACGTGCCCGAAGATTCGGCCGGCCCCCGCGATCGGGTACACTCGGATCGAGAGTCACGAGGCCATCGGGGGGTGCCCCCTGGACGAAGTCTTCCGCATGCTGAGGGACGTGTTTCGGGAGCCGCTCGCCGTCGAGGCGTTCTTCGCGGTGGTCCTCCTGTTCCTCCTCTTCCTCCTCGTCCGGAGCCTCAAGGGGGTGGCGGCGCGGATCTCCCGCCGG
Organism: Planctomycetota bacterium; assembly: GCA_029932425.1. Taxonomy (GTDB): domain Bacteria; phylum Planctomycetota; class JAJSAM01; order JAJSAM01; family JAJSAM01; genus JAOZQC01. The sequence goes on from JAOZQC010000106.1 coordinate 3,641, forward strand.
CGCGCCCTGGCCCAGTTCGTGGCCGGGGTGGACCTGTTCTTCAAGGGGGAGTACGGGGAGGCGCGGGAAGCGCTGGCCCGGGTCCTGGAGAGCGATCCCGAGAACGTGGAGGCGCGGATCCTGCTCGGGGACGCCTGCCGCGAGATGGGCGACGTGGCGGAGGCGCACAAGCACCACTACCAGGTGGCGGAGGTCTTCGGCCATGACCTGCCGCGGAACCGCCTCTCGCTGGGCCGGGACCTCCTCCGGATGGGGAAGGCCGCGGAGGCGATCCCTCACCTTCGCCGGGCCCTGGAGTACGACGTGGGGAACGGCTCGGTGCGCGAGCTCCTGCTCGAGGCCTCTCTCGAGGCGGGCCGGCTGGCGGAGGCCGTGGATCTGGCCCGGGGGGTCGAGGAGGAGGCGCGCGGGGCCGACCGCGAACGGGCCCGGCGCGTGCGGGCCAGGGTCTCCGCCACCGCGGGCCGGCGGTTGCTCGAGGAGGGACGTTTCCGGGAGGCGGCGGGGCTCCTGCGCGCGGCGCTCCGGCTGAATCCGACCCTGGTGGCTCCCCGGCTGGACCTGGTGCGCGCCGCCTATCTCGGCGCCACCGCCCGGGCGGCGGAGAAGGAACTGGCGGGGCAGCTCCGGGAGATGGCGCGCCTGGCCGGGGAACCGGGCGTGGTTTTCGAGCCACCGGCGCCGGGTGCGGCCGGGCCGGGACGCGGAGCGGCGGAGGCCCCGGAGGTCGCTCCGAAGCGGCTGCCGGGAGGCGCCCCGGCGGCCGCCCTCCCGGCTCCCGGCGGGGACCCGGGGCGGCTGCCCGCGCGGGCGGACGGGGCGGCGCCGCCGACGGCACGTCCGTCTCCCGGGGACCAGATCCCCGAGGCGCGGCCCTCCGTGGACGCGGGGGCCCTCGTGCGGGTGCTCCTGCCCCGGGAGGGCCGCTACGTGTGCGCGCGGTGCGGCCGGGCGGAGATCCGGTTCCGGGAGACCTGTCCGGAGTGCGGCGGGTTCGGGACGCTGGCGGCGGCGGACGACACGTCGCTCGTCCCCGTGGCGGACATGGAGGCGGTCTTCGACGAGATCGTGGAGAACCGGGCGTTCGTGAGGTCCCTCGTCCGCCGCGCGGCGCGCGGCGATCCGGAAGCCGCGGACCGGCTGGCCGCGGTGGGTCCGCGGGCCGTTTCCGGGATCTTCCGGGAGCTCATGCGGGTGGAGGACAACGTGCCGCTGGTTCGGGTCCTGACCCGGCTGGGGCCGGAGGCGGTGCCCGCCATCCTCGACGCCTACCGCCGGGCGCGGGCCTTCAGCACGAAGAGGCTCGTGCGCGAGCGCATGGGGGCCTTCCGGTCGGTGGAGCGTCCGGTCATGATGGCCCTGGCGGGCATGGGGGACGCGGTGACCCCCGCCATGGAGGAGCTCCTGGAGTCGGAGGAGAGGGACCTGCGGCGGATCGGGCTGGGCGTCCTCATCCGTCTCGGGCGGGCGGATCGTATCGAGGAGCTGCGCTTCGGTCTCTCCACCAAGGAGATCCTCGATCGACTGAACGACTGCCCGCCGGAGGAGCTCGACGCCTTTCTCGACGGCTGCCCGCCGGACGGGTTCCTGGTGGACCTCGTGCTCACGGACCGGACGTTCGGGGCCGAGGAGGCGCTGGCCCGGGCCCTGGCGAGACCGGCGAACCGCGGCAAGCTCCGAAAGGTCCTCATGGCGCGCGGCTTCTCCTCGGGCGCCTACGAGGCGCTCGAGGCCTGCTGGTCGGAGGAGGGCATGCAGGCGGTGGTGAGCGACATCGTGCGGGCCTGGGGGAAGGCGGCCGCCGACCACCTCCTGAAGACGTACACCACGCGGACCCTTCCGGACGCCACGCGGGAGGAGGCGCTGCGGCTCTTTCTCGATCTCGGCGCCGAGGAGATGGAACGGCTGGTGGAGAGGCTGATCGAGGGGGATCCGGAGACCGAGCGGGCGGTCATGCGCATCATCCGGGCCTTCGGGAACCGGGCCGTCCCCTATCTCGAGGGAGCCTACGGCAAGATGGGGATCCTGCAGAGGGTGGGGCTGAACCGGAGGCGGCTCCTCTACCGGAAGATGACGCTGGTGCGGGCCCTGGGGCGCATCGGGACCTGGGACGCCCTCCAGGCCCTCCGCCGTCTCCACGACCGGGAGGGCGACGCGGATCTGAAGCGGCGCATCGCGGGAGTGCTGGCAAGGGCGTCCGGAAAGGGGGAAGGCCGGTGAAGCCGGGTCGGATCGTCTCGGGCCTGGTCGACCGGGTGCGCCATGCACCGGGCATCTTCCGGCGGTTCAAGTTCTGGATCGTCGCGTTCCTCTTCATCCTGCTCCTCGGGGTGCTCGGCCCGTGGGTGGGGCTCCTGACGAAGATCCTCTCCGGCCTGGGACGCGTGCTCGAGCCTCTCCTCACGAGCCCGGTGGGGCGTTTCCTCACGGTGAACGTGCTCGTGATCCTCCTGCTCTGGTACCTCTACCGGAAGTTCCGGGCCCGGGGCCGCCGTCTCCTGGGCGCCTGGGCGCTCGACCGGTTCCTGGCCGGGCTCATGGGCCTGGCCAGCGGGCGCTTCCGTCAGGGCGTGCGGAGCTTCTCCGCCGTGATCCGGATGGGCCGCTGGGTGGATCTCCGCGAGGCCGTTCCCGAGCACCCGGAGATCCTGGCGGACGCGCGGATCAAGCTCGCCCTCTGCCACCGGGAGCTGGGGGAGGTGGCGAGGGCGATGAAGCACCTGGAGCTCCTGAAGAGCCGGGATCTCTCTCCCCGGATGCGGCGCGATCTGGCCGAGGCCAAGGCCTTCGTGTACGCCCTCTCGGACCAGCTCATGGAGGAGACGGTGGACCGGGAGATCGCGAACGCGCTCGAGCAGGATCCCCAGAACCGCCGGCTCCTCCGCCTCCGGCGGGACCGGGCGGAAGCCGTGGGGGACCTGCCCACGGCGATCGCGGCCCAGAGAAAGCTCCTGAAGACGACGCCCCCCCCGGAGCGGCCGGAGGCGAGGACGCACCTGGCCGCCCTGCACGCGCGGAACGCCCTCCGGCTCTACCAGGCGGGCCGGGAGGAGGAGGCCCGGGCGGAGATCGCGCGGAGCCGGTCCTCCGACCCCGCCCTGGTCCTGCCGAACCTCCTGGCCGGGGACCTGGCGGTGGAGGCGGGCGAGCCCCGCGCCGCGGTGCGGGAGTGGGCGCGGACCCCCTCCCTGCCGTCGCTCGAGCGCATCCGGCGCCTGCTCCGGGAAGGCGTGCTCCGCGACGAGGGGGACGCGGCCTTCGTGGCCCGCGAGTTCCCCCGGAGCGGCATCCTGCTGGTCCTCGGCGCCTACTACCTGGAGCAGGGCAAGCTCCGCAAGGCGCGGAACTGCGTGCGGAAGTTCGAGGAGCTCGGCCTGGCGAACCGGTACTCCGCCCACCTCATGGCGGAGATCCTGCGGGCGGAGGGCCACGCCGCCGCCGCCGAGCGCGAGGACTGGCGGGCCCTCAAGGGATTGCTGGGCGCCGACGCCGGCCGGGCCCTCGCCGGAAGCCCGGGGCGGCCGAAAACGGTTTGACC
>JAOZQC010000106.1:7188-8721 GCA_029932425.1 Planctomycetota bacterium
TTTGACCTGGCGGGCGGCGGCGGCGACCCTGGAGGGCTCCGGGGCCAGAGTGGCGGAACGGCAGACGCGGCGGATTCAAAATCCGCTGTCCCTCGGGACGTGAGGGTTCGAATCCCTCCTCTGGCACCACCGCAGGTCAAGCCGCCCGAAAGGCGGGTCGCGCTCCCCCCTCCGGCCTCTCTTCCCTCCCGGTTTTCGGTCAAGGTCGAGAGCGGGGTTCGCCGAAATGCGGGCGGAACCGGCTCGAAAGGAGGAGCCCCATGAAGGCGGTCATCATCATCGCGGCGGTGGGGGCCATCATCTTCGTCGTCGTTTCCGTGCTGGGTTCGACGCTGGGAGATCCGGAGTACGAGAACCAGGACACCGGGGTGACCGGTCCCCTGGCGAGGGGGGCCGTGAGTCGGGCTCTCCACGACGTGAACGTGTGGCGCCTGCCGCGGGACACGCACTCCCGGAAGGACCGCCGGGAGATGCTGGTGGGGGTGCTGCGGGAAGGGGACGTCTTCCGGGTGACGAAGAACTACCGGAAGGGTTCGCTCCTCTGGGTGGAGATCCAGGCCCGGGACGATCCCTCGCTCAGGGGCTGGCTCCGCTCGCCTCCGGACGACCCGGTCCAGGCGGAGAAGTACGAGGAGGAGTGAGCTCCCAGGAGGGCCCCGCCACCAGGCGGGGAAGACCCGCGAGCAGGAGGACGCCCGGGTAGACGAAGACGTGGACGGCCCAGGCGGCGGTCTCGCTCGAGGGACCGGCGACGAGGGCCACGGGCCCCCAGATCGGGCTCCCGAGGAGGAAGCCCGGCACGGCGCCGGCGAGGGCGGGGGCCTGGACCTCGGGGCGCGGATGCAGCAGGAGCTCCGCCTGGTGATCGAGGGTGGAGGCGCAGGCGGAGAGCCCCAGCGCGGACCCCAGGGCCGCGAGGATGCCCGCGCGGAGAACCGGCCTCAATCCCCGCTCTCCGTGGGGTCGGGACGCGAAAGGGGGGTGTCGAAGCGCACGGCCAGGGCCCGGTACACGCGGCCGTCGTGGAAGTAGCGCTCCACGCGCACCACCGTCCCGGGGACCCGCTCCCCCTCGAACCGCACGTGGGCCCGGTCCTCGGGCTCCACCCGTCCTTCGAGCGTCTCCGTGACGAAGAAGACGCCTCCCTCGCCGATGTTCTCGATGGTCCCCTCGATCTCGCCCCAGGAGAACTCCACCCGCGCGGGCAGCGACGACTCCCTTCGCGGATACCGCCTCTGGTTCGTCGATGGCATCGGCCGGCCTCCCGCCTTCATCGTAAGCTCCGCCGAAAGCGCCTGTCAACCCGATCCGGCGTCGTCGCCTCCGCGGAGGGGGCGGCCGCCCGAGAAGGCTCCCGCGGCCGGCCGGCAGGGCGCCGGGGCACCCGCGGGCACCGGCTCTCGAGGGACCGCCGGCGCGGGCGCCCGGCCCCCGACGCAGCCCCGGGCATGGTGGGTTGAAGGACGGGACCGGACCCACTAGCCCGCATTTCTCATCAGGCGTGCGGGCGATGGCTCCAAGCCGGTGCTGGGA
>JAOZQC010000107.1 GCA_029932425.1 Planctomycetota bacterium
CGCCCGGCCGGGGCGCGCTCCGGGCCCTCTTTCTCGTCACCCGCGCGGACCTCGCCGCCACGGGGCGGCGGGCGGGCCTCGGCTGGCGCGAGACCCGGCTCCGGGCCCTCTACCGGGCGGCCCGGGAGCGCCTCGGTCCCGTTCCCTCGCCCTCCTTCCTGGCCCGGGCGGTGGCGGAGGCGGGGGAGTCGCGGGAGGAGGAGGTCCGGGCGCACCTCGCGGCCATGGGGGAGCGCTACACCCTGGAGGTGGAGCCCTCCCGGGTCCCCCTGCACCTGGACCTCGTGCGCCGGCTCGCCGCCCGGCCCTCGGCCCTCGCCTACCGGCCGGGCTCCGGGGACGGAGAGGTGTGGGTGGGGGCGCGGGACCGGCCGGGGCTCTTCGCCGGGATCTCGGGGGTGCTGGCCCTCCACGGTCTCTCCGTGGTGGGGGCCCGGGCCTACACGCGTTCCGACGGCATCGCCCTCGACGGCTTCACGGTGACCGCCGGAGGCCGACCCCCTCCCGGGGACGACGCCTTCTGGAACCGGGTGGCCGGAGACGTGGCGCGGATGGCGGCGGGGGAGATGGATCTCGAGGCCGCCCTCGCGGCGGAGCGGCGGAGGTTCCGGACGGATCGCCCGGAGCGGGGGGGGGAGCGGCCGCCGGGAGCCACGGCGAGCAACCGGGTCTCCCCCCGGTACACCGCGGTGGAGGTCACCGCCGCCGATCGGCCCGCCCTCCTCCACGACCTGGCGCGGACGATCACCGACCACGGCTTCTCCATCCATCACGCGGTGGTGGCCACCCGGGAGGGCCGGGGCCTGGACACCTTCTACGTGACCCGGCGGGACGGCACCCGGCCCCCGGAGGCGGAGCTGGCCCCCCTCCTGGACGCCCTGGGCCGGGTGGCGGAGGAAGGGGAATCCCCTTGACGCCCGGGGCCGGGGATCCATAATCGAGGTGTTCCCCGTCCCCGCCCCGGGCCCGCTCCGTGCGGAGATTCGGCCATGGACAAGGCGAAGGCCACCTACCTCCTCGTGGCGGCGAACGTGGTGGTGCTCGTGGGGGCCTCCGTGTTCCTCGTCCTCTCCCTGGTGGGGGAGGAAGCTCCCCGGGAGGAGGGAGCCGCGGCCCGGGGCACCTCGGCGGCGGCGAGGCCGGTCCACGCCGCGCGCGGCCTGCCGCCCGAGGAGAGGCGCCCCGCCGAGGGGCCGGGCGCCGCCGTCCCACCCCCCCCGCTCCTGCCCGGCGAGAGCCGGGTGCCCGAGCCTCCGGTGCTGCCCGCGGACACCCTGAAGAAGCGGCGGCGGACCCGCTGGCTCATCAAGCGGCTGGAGCTGGCGGTGGAGCTCTACCGGGCCCGCACGGGTCACTACCCGCCCTCCACCCTCGGCGAGGGGAACGCGGTGAACGAGGGCGTCGAGGCCCTCGCCGCCCATCTCGGGGCGGCGGGGCTCCTCGACTGGCTCGACGACCCGGCCTATCTCGGAAACACGGACGGCGACGCCTTCCCCGAGGGCTTCTCCCTCCTCGGCAAGCCCCTCGGCGGCGGGGAGCGGCGGGAGATCCTGGACGCCTGGGGGAACCCCCTCGTCTACTTCCGGTCGGACCGCTACGCCTCCCGGCAGACCTGCCGGATCTCCGGCGAGGACCAGGTGGCGGTGCCCCAGGTGTCGCGGCTGGCGGAGGAGTACCGGACCCGGCGCGTGCTCGAGGAGAAGATGCCCGCCCGGCGCGGGCCGGAGTACCACGGCCGGGACTTCGTGCAGATCTGGTCCGCCGGGCCCGACGGCCGGAACGAGAACGGCGGAGGCGACGACGTGACCTCCTGGAACATCCGGGAATAGCGCGCCGCGCAGGGTACCATGGGCATCCTTCTCGTTCCCGCAGGGTGCACCATGAACCAGACCGACGCCCGGCAGAGCCTTCGGGCCATACCCTCCGTCAACCGGATGCTCGAGACCGCCGAGGTCCGGAGCCTCCTCGACCGTTTCCCCCGGGGAGCGGTGGTCCGCTCCATCCGGGCCGTGCTCGAGGACCTGCGCCGCCGGGTCCTCTCCGGGGAGGGCGCGCCCCCCGCCGACCCCGCGGCGCTGGTTCCCCTCGTCCTGGCCCGCCTGGAGGCCCGGGGCATGCGGCGGGTCATCAACGCCACGGGCATCGTGGCCCACACCGGCCTCGGCCGCTCCGTCCTCCCGAAGGAGGCCCTCGACGCGATCCTCGAGGAGGCGCGGGCCTACTGCCTCCTCGCCGTGGACCGCGAGCGGGGCGAGCGGGCGGATCGCGACCGGTTCTGCGAGGAGCTCCTGCTGGAGATCACGGGGGCGGAGGCGGCCACCGTGGTGAACAACAACGCCGCCGCCACCATGCTCATCCTCAACACCCTCGCGGAGGGGAAGGAAGTGGTGATCTCCCGGGGACAGCTCGTGGAGATCGGAGGGGCGTTCCGGATCCCCGACGTGCTCCGGCGGAGCGGGGCCACGCTGCGGGAGGTGGGATGCACGAACAAGACGCACCTCCGCGACTACCGCGAGGCGATCGGCGAGAACACCGGCTGCCTCATGAAGGTGCACACCTCGAACTACCGGATGCTGGGGTTCGTGGAGGAAGTGGGGATCGAGGAACTGGTGCCGCTCGGGCGGGAACACGGCATCCCCGTGGTGGACGATCTCGGGGCGGGGGCGTTCCATGACCTCGGGCCGTTCGGCTTCCCCGAGGAGCCGCTGGTGCAGCGCTCCGTGAAGGCGGGAGCCGACGTGATCACCATGAGCGCGGACAAGCTCATCGGCGGTCCCCAGGGCGGGGTGATCGTGGGCCACCGGAAGTGGGTGGAGCGGATCCGGAAGAACCCCCTGGCCCGCGCCTTCCGGGTGGGGAAGTTGACCCTCATCGCCCTCGAGGCCACGCTCCGGATCCATCTCGACGAGGAGAGGGTCTTCCGCGAGCATCCCACCACGCGCATGCTCACCCTGCCGCTCGAGGAGCTCGAGGCCCGGGCGAGGAGGATCGCGGAACGCATCGGCCCCGGGGCGGGAGGGGCGGTGGAGGTGAGGGAGGACACGAGCGAGGTGGGCAGCGGAGCCTATCCCGCGCACCAGCTCCCCACGTGGGTGGTGGCCGTGTCCCATCCCTCCCTCTCCGCCGGGGAGCTCGCCCTCCGGCTGCGCATGCGCCCGGTGGCGGTCTTCACGCGGGTCCGGAAGCACCAGGTGCTTCTCGACCCCCGGACGGTGCAGGAGTGGGAGATGGACGAGGTAGCGGAGGCGGTGAGGGAGACGCTGGGGGGAAGCTGACGTGGACGAAGACCGGCGTTACGTCCTGCTCGGAACGGCGGGGCACATCGACCACGGGAAGACGGCGCTCGTGAAGATGCTCACGGGCTGCGAGACGGACACCCTCCGGGAGGAGAAGGAGCGGGGGCTCACCATCGACCTCGGCTTCGCCCCCTGCGAGCTGCGCCGGGACCTCATGGCCTGCATCGTGGACGTCCCGGGCCACGAGAAGTTCATCCGCAACATGGTGGCGGGGGCCTCCGGCATCGACGCCGTCCTCCTGGTGGTGGCCGCCAACGACTCCGTGATGCCCCAGACGAGGGAGCACCTGCGGATCGTGGAACTCCTGGGCATCGACCGGGGGCTGGTGGCCGTCACCAAGATCGACATGGTGGACGAGGAGCTCCGGGAGCTGGTGGTGGAGGAGGTGCGCGACTTCCTCCGGGGCACCTTCCTGGAGCACGCGCCGGTCTGCCCCGTCTCCTCCGTCACCGGCGAGGGCTTCGAGGACCTGTGGACCGCCCTCACGGAGGTGGTGGACGCCTGCCGCGACCGGCCGGTCTCGGGCATCTTCCAGATGCCCGTGGAACGGGTCTTCACCCTGAAGGGGTTCGGGACGGTGATCACGGGGATGCCGCCCTCCGGGCGGATCCGGATCGGGGACACCGTGGAGCTCCTGCCCCAGGGGCAGAAAGGGCGTCTCCGGGGGATGCAGGTCTACGGGAAGGACGCGGAGGTGGGCTGGGCCGGCCAGTGCCTGGCCCTCAACATCTCGGACGTGGACCACCGGAGCGTGGTGCGGGGCAACGTCATCGCCGCCCCGGGCTACCTCCGGCCGGCCCGGATGGCGGAGGTCCGGGTGAGCCTGCTCCCGGGCGTGGAGCGTCCCCTCAAGCACCAGGCGCCCGTGCGCTTCCACGTGGGGACGGCGGAGATCATGGGCCGGATGTTCCTGCTGGACCGGGACCGCCTCGAGCCCGGGGAGACGGCGCCGGCGCAATTCCGGGCGGAGGAGCCGATCATCACCGCGCCCGGCACCCGGTTCGTCATCCGGCAGTACTCCCCGGTGGTGACCATCGGGGGAGGGCGGATCCTCCGGCTGGGCGACCGGAAGGTGAAGCGCTTCCGCGAGGGGGTGATCCGGGACCTCGAGGCCCTGGAGGGCGTGCTCGACGACGAGAAGGAGCGCGTGGCCTGGCTGCTCGAGCGGGCGGGGCGGAACCTCCTCCGGGAGGACGACCTGCGCACCCGGGCGTTCCTCCCCGCCGGGCGCCTCTCGGAGATCCTCTCCGCCCTCGCGGCGGAGGGGCGGGCCGTGAGCCCGGGACCCGGCGGCACGTGGGTCTCCTCCCGGGCCGTGGACGAGGTGGGGGAGGAGGTGCGGGAGGCGGTGGCGCGCTACCACGCCGGGCACCCCCTGCGGCTCGGCGTGACCATGGCCGGGCTCCGGGACGCGGTGGACGCCGATCCCGCCGTCCTCGCCGCCGCCGCCGACCGGCTGGTGGCCGCGGGGGAGCTGGTCCGGGAGGAGGGGAAATACCGGGCGCCGGACCACGAGCCGGTCCTCACCCCCGCGGACCGTGCGCTCGCGGAGAAGACGGCCCGGGCCCTCGCGGAGGCGGGGACCGCCCCCCCGGAGACGGGCCGGCTCGCCGAGGAGCTCGGGGAGCCTCCCGATCGCCTGCGCGCCGTCCTGGACCACCTCGCGGACACGGGCCGGGCGGTGCGGCTGGCGGACGATCTCTACGCGGACCCGGAGGTCTGCGCCCGGACCCGGGACCTCCTCGTGAACTGGCTGCGGGAGAAGGGCCGGATCGGCGTGGTGGACTTCCGGGACCTGCTCGGCGCGTCGCGCCGGTCCGTCTACGCCTGGCTCGACTACTTCGACCGGGAGGGCGTCACCTACCGGGTGGAGAACCTCCGCTACCTCCGCGAGCACTGAAACATGAAACATCGCTGACAGGCATAGCTTTTTCACTTTTCCCCGGCCCTCCGCGCACCGCCCCCCGGGCCGGGCGTTCGTCCGCCCCGCGTTCGGCTACCCGGGTCCGCCCGGCCCGTGCTATCCTCTCTGCCTCGAGACCGCAGCCGGTCCCCGGAACCCACTCCATGACCGAGGAAGAGAAGATCCGTCTGACCAGGCTCGCCACGGCGGCCGGCTGAGCGTCCAAGATGCCGCAGGACATCCTCGTGCGATGCCTGCGGGGGGTTCCTCAGGTGAGGAACGAGGATCTCATCGTCGCCGGGGAGACCTACGACGACGCGGGCGTCTACCGGGTCCACGAGGGGCTGGCCCTCGTCCAGACCGTGGACGTGTTCACGCCGGTGGTGGACGACCCCCGCGCCTTCGGGGCCATCGTGGCCGCCAACGCCCTCTCCGACGTGTACGCCATGGGCGGGGTCCCTCTCACCGTCCTCAACATCATGGGCTTCCCGGGGCAGCTCGACCCCGGCGTCATGACCGAGATCCTCACCGGGGCCGCGGAGGTGGTCCGGGAGGCCGGGGCGGTGGCGGCGGGGGGACACACGCTCATCGACGCCGAGCTGAAGTTCGGCCTGGCGGTGACGGGATTGGTGGATCCGGACCGGGTGATCCGCAACTCCACGGCGCGCCCCGGGGACCGCCTGGTGCTCACCAAGCCCATCGGCAGCGGGCTGGTCACCACCGGTTTGAAGCGGGACCTCGTGAAGGACGAGGCCCTCGCCCGGGAGGTGATCCGCCAGATGACCCTCCTGAACCGCGACGCGGCGGAGGCCATGAAGGAGGTGGGGGTGTCCGCGGCCACCGACATCACCGGCTACGGACTCCTCGGCCACGCCCTGGAGATGGCCGAGGGCTCCGGGGTCACCCTCCGGTTCCGCTGGGAGCGGATCCCGCGGCTCCCCCCCGACGTGGAGAAGCTGGCGGAGACGTGCGTCTCGGGGGGCACGTCGAGCAACCGCCGCCATGCCCTGGACCGCGTCGCCTTCGACCCCGCGGTGACCGGCGCGCAGCGGCTCACCCTCTTCGACGCCCAGACCTCGGGCGGGCTGCTCATCGCGGTGCCCGCGGAGCGGCTCGACGCCCTGCTCGCGGCCCTGGAGCGGAGGGGGGTGGAGACGCGCGCCGTGGTGGGGGAGGTCCTCCCCGCCGGGGAGAAGCCGCTCGCGGTCGTGCCGTAGCGGGCCCGCGGAGGGATCCCTTCCCGATGGGGGCAACGGAGACCGCGCGGGGCGGGTATGATGGACTCCTCGGTGTGCGTGATCGGAGGTGCGACCCATGGCGCGGCAGACCGGCCTTCCCTGGTTTCTCCTCGCGGCGGTGGTCCTCTTGGCGCCCGCGCTGGGGGCGAAGGAGGAGAAGGCTCCCCCCCCGGCGCCGCCCGGCATGATCCTCATCCCCGGCGGGAAGTTCATGATGGGGGTGGATCCCGCCGAGGGCGAGAAGCCCACGAACGAGAGCCCCCGGCACGAGGTGGTTCTCGCGCCCTTCTACGTGGACCGGTTCGAGGTGACGAACCGCCGGTACGCGAAGTTCCTGAAGGCGAAGGGCTACGAGAAGGAGGAGTACTGGTCGAAGGAGGGCCGGGCCTGGCTCGCGCGGTCGAAGCGGAAGCGGCCGCGGCACTGGGAGGAGCTCTCGAAGGAGCTCGGGGCGCAGTTCCCGGACCATCCCGTGGTGGGGGTCTCCTGGTACGAGGCGGAGGCCTTCGCGAGGTTCGAGGGGAAGCGGCTGCTCACGGAGGCGGAGTGGGAGCGTGCCGCCCGCTACACCGACGAGCGGCTCTACCCCTGGGGGAACGATCTCGAGGACGGGCTCCGGGAGAAGCCGGAGGGGGAGAAGGGCAAGACCTATCCCGTGGGCGCGAACCCCGCCGACGTTACCCCGGAGGGGGTGCGCGACCTCGGGGGCAACGTCTCGGAGTGGACCGCCTCCTGGTTCGCCCCCTACCCGGGGACCAAGGCGAGGAGCCGGTACTGGGGCCAGGACGCGAAGAGGCGGCTCAAGGTGGCCCGAGGGGCGAGCTGGCGCTTCCTCTACGAGGGCCCCCGACCCGCGGCCCGCAAGTGCCGCGCCACCTACCGCCTCTTCATGTACCCCCACGACCGGGGCTACTCGTTCATCGGGATCCGCCTGGCCCGGAGCGTCCCCACCCCGAAAAAGTGAAGCATTGCCGACAGGCACGGCTTTTTCATTCTTCCCCGCGTGCGCTGCCCGGTCCGGTGCGGGGTCTGACCCCGGATTTGCAGACTATGGGGCCGTACCCCGCGTTTGCAGACTATGGGGCCGTACCCCGCGTTTTCACCGGGGAGGGCAGGAGCAGGGGGAGTGGCGGCAGCGGGGGCAGACGCCGGGGCCGTAGAGCGCATCCACGCAGGCGGCCACGTCGATCTCCGCGAGGTTGGCCACGGAAACCGTCCAGGCGATCACGTCCGCGAACTCCCGCTCGAGGTTCCCGCGGTCCCCGCGGCGCAGCGCCCGGGAGAGCTCGCCCACCTCCTCCACGAGCCAGGAGAAGGTCCGGAAGAGACCGCGCCTCCGGTCCCGCTCGAGGTAGAGCTCGCGGATTCGCGCCTGGAACTCGCCAAGGTCGGCCATGACCGCTTCCTCCCCGGTGTTCCTCCCCGCGGCGGGCCGGCGGACGCTCAGTCGGAAAGCTTCCGCACGGTCACGATCGTGATGTCGTCCTGCTGGGGAGCCCCCTCGTGGAAGAGGTCGATGTCATTGGCCACGAAGTTCACGAAGGCGTCGGAGTTCTTCGGCGCCTCGCGGTTCACCACGTAGTAGAAGCGCTGCTCCCCGAACTCCTCGTCCAGGGCGTTGCGCGCGGCCACCGCCCCGTCCGTGTGCAGCACGAACCGGTCCCCCTTCTCGAGCTTGATCCTCTTGTCCACCACCGTCTTCTCGAAGACCGGGCCCCTGTCCAGGCCGATGGCGATGCCCTCGGGGTTCAGGAGGGCGGAGCCCCGCTTGGAGAGCTTCCAGAAGATGAGGGGCAGGTGGCCGGCGGAGGCCACGGCGAGGATGCCGTTCGGGACGTCGAGCACGGTGTACATGGCCTTGATGTGGTCTCCCCGCCGGAGCTCACCGGCCATGACCCGGTTGATGCGCGAGAGCACCTTGGCGGGCGAGTGCTCTCCGGGCGCGTAGGCCCGGAGGAGGGCCCGGAAGGTGGCCGCCACGAACGCCCCCTGGGGCCCCCCGTGGGGCATGTCCGCGATGACGATGCCCAGCCGGTTCTCGTCCACGGAGACGTAGTCGAAGAAGTCCGTCTGGCCGAGAGGGCTCGGCTTGTGCACGGCGGCGATCTCGTATCCCTCCACCGCCGGCGGCCCGGCGGGAAGGAGCTTCGAGGTGTCCACGGTCTCCCCGCCCACGGGGGCCACCACGGGCTGGGCCTCGGCCTGCGCCTCGAGGGAACGGAAGGTCTTCACCGCCCGGTCGAGACTCCGGGCGATA
>JAOZQC010000108.1:0-4829 GCA_029932425.1 Planctomycetota bacterium
CCCAGGCCTGGCGCACCACCTCCTCCCCCGCCCGGCGGGCGGTCGCCCCCAGGGCGAGCCGGGCCTCGATCTCCCCCCGGCGCGCCCGGAGCTCCGCGTCGAAGCGGTTCTTGTAGAGGGTGAGGGCGTTCATGGCGTAGGCGATGATCATCCCCCCCAGGGGGATCAGGTACTGGGCGTCGAACCAGGGAGAGGCCCGGATCACGAGGAAGATCACCACCGCCAGGGTGAGGAAGGGCCCCGCCGCGAGGGCCGCCCCCGCGATCCAGACGTAGCCCGGCGTCCGGTGGTCCTGGCGCCGGACGGCGTTCCCGGTGGCCACCCCCACCATGGCGACGAGCACGAGGAGGTTCAGCCACGCGTCGTCGACCCGGAAGACCCCCTTCAGGAGGAAGCCCATGGCCAGGAGCTGGACGATGGTCCGCGCCGTCCCCACCAGGAACTCCGCCGTGTAGCCCACCCGTTCCAGCCGCGTGAGCAGGATGGAGACCCCGATGAGACCGAGGGCGATGGAGAGATCGAGGGGGGAGAGCTGGATGTAGTTCATCCCTGCTCCTCCCCGGCGAGGAACGCCCGGACCTGCTCCGTGGCGGGGTGCTCGAAGAGCTCCGCCCCCCCCTCCTCCAGGACCCGGCCCTCCTTCAGGACCACCACCCGGTCCGCCACCTCACGGGCGTGGGCCACCACGTGCGTGACGAAGACCACGGTGAGGTCGAGCCGGTCGCGAAGGTCCCGCACCAGGCGGAGGATGCCCGCCGTGGCCTGGGGGTCGAGGGCGGAGGTGGGCTCGTCGAGGAGCAGCACCTCGGGGCCGGGCACGAGCGCCCGGGCCAGCGCCACCCGCTGCCGCTGGCCCACCGAGAGCGTGGCCGGTTCCCGATCGAGGAATCCGGGATCGAGACCGACCTCCCGGAGGCGGGCCCCGGGGTCCTCGAGGGGAACCCCCTCCCCGCGGGGATCGGCGGCGAACTCCAGGTCGTCACGGACGGTCTTCCCGAAGAGCACGGGCTCCTGGAAGAGGAGGCCCACCCGGCGCCGGAGCGAGAGCACCTCCAGCTCCCGGAGGTCCCGTCCCGCGAGGAGGATCCGCCCCTCGTCGGGATCCGAGAGGCGGCAGGCCAGCCTGAGAAGCGTGGTCTTCCCCGCCCCGGAAGGGCCGAGCACGGAGGTCACGGAGCCCCGGGGCACCCGGAACGTGAGGTCCCGGAGGATGACGCTTCCGCCCCGGGTGACGCCCACGCCCTCGTAGGCCAGCATGTCGGGTTCCCCGCCCACGGCGGCGCTCCCTCACCCCTCCGGCCGGAGCCGGAACCGGACATCCACCGCCCGGCAGAGGTCCGGATCCCCGTGCGCGATGAAGGGGTTCACGTCGAACTCCACGACCCGGTGGCAGTCCTGCACCAGGCGCGAGACGCGGAGCAGGGCGTCCTCCACCGCCCCGAGCTGCACCCCCTCCTCGCCCCGCACGCCGCGGAGGAGCGGCCAGGCCCGGATGGACCGGATCATCTCCTTCACGTCCACGTCGGTCACGGGGACCAGGCGGAAGGAGACGTCCTTCAGGACCTCCACGTAGATCCCCCCCATCCCGAACATGAGCATGGGGCCGAAGACGGGGTCCGTGGCGAGGCCCAGGATCGTCTCCTTCCCGCCGCGGATCATCTGCTGGACGAGGAAGCCGTCCACCACGATCTCCGGATCGGCGCCGGCCACGCTCTCGAGGATCTTGTCCACGGCCTCCCGGACCTCCTCCGCGGACCGGAGGTCCACCACCACCCCGCCGTAGTCGGACTTGTGGGAGATGGAGGGCGACATGAGCTTCACCACCACGGGATACCCGCAGATCTCCGCGAACTCCGCGGCATCCTCCGCCCCCTCGCAGAGCTTCCACATGGCGGTGGGGATCCCGTAGGCCTCGAGGACCTCGAAGCCCTCCATGGTGGTGAGGTAGTCGCGGCCCTCGGCCACGGCGGTCTCGAAGATCTTCCGGGCGCGGGGGGCGTCCACGGCGAGTTCGGGCACGGTCCCCACCTTGCGCTCGCGGTACACCGCGTACCGCCGCATGAGGGCGAGGGCGCGCACCGCGGACTCGGGGAACTCGTAGATCGGCACCCGGTTCGGGAGGTCCTTGATCCCCTGGAGCACCTCGGTGCGGGCCATGAAGCAGGAGAGCACCGGCTTCTCCGATCCCTCCGCGGCGGAGAAGATGGCGCGGGCCACCACCATGGGGTCGTGGATCACGGGGGGCACGTAGAGGGCGAGGACCGCGTCCACCCCGGGGTCCCGGAGAAGCAGGGGGAGCGCCTGGCGATAGTGGTCCTCCGTGCAGTGCCCCAGCATGTCCACGGGGTTCTGGACGGAGGCCTCCTCGTGCAGGATCGCCCGGAGCGCGGTCTTCGTCTCCTCCGAGAGTTCCGCGATCCGCATTCCCGAGGAGACCACCGCGTCGGTGGCCATGATGGCCGGGCCCCCCGCGTCGGTGAGGATGGCCACCCGGTTCCCCCGGGGAAGCGGCTGGCTGGAGAACGCCATCGCCACGTCGAAGAGGTCCTCCACGGTGTCGACGCGGATGATCCCGGTGTGTTCGAACAAGGCGTCCGCGGCCACGTCCAGCCCCGCCAGGGCCCCGGTGTGGGAGACGGCGGCCCGAGCCCCGGCCAGGGTCCTCCCGGACTTCACGCAGAGGATCGGCTTCTTCTTGACGATCCGCCGGGCCAGGCGCGTGAACCGGCGCGGCTCGCCGAACGACTCGAGGTACATGAGGATCACGTCCGTGTCGGGATCCTCCTCCCAGTACTCCAGGAGGTCGATGGTGTTCACGTCCGCCTTGTTCCCCATGGAGCAGAACATGGAGTAGCCGAGGTTCAGCTCCCGGGCGTGCTCCAGGATGGCCACCCCCATGGCCCCGGACTGGGAGAGGAAGGCCATGTTCCCCCGGAGCGGCGGAGTGGGGGCGAAGGTGGCGTTCAGGCTCACGTCGGGATGGGTGTTCACGATCCCCATGCAGTTGGGACCCACCATGCGCATCCGGTAGCGGTCGCAGATCGCGATGAGCTCCTGCTCGCGGCGCAGCCCCTCCTCGCCCACCTCCCGGAACCCCGCGGAGATCACCACCACGCCCTTCACTCCCTTCCTCCCGCAGTCCTCGAGGGCCTGGGGCACGAGCTCCTTGGGCAGGATGACGATCGCCAGGTCGATCCGGTCGACGATGCCGAGGACGGTGTCGTAGGCCTTCATCGAGTGGATCACGTCGGCCCGGGGGTTCACGGGGAAGACCATCCCGTTGAACTCGTACACGAGGAGGTTGTGCAGGAGCTCCCGGCCGATGGCGCCCTTCCGGCGGGAGGCCCCGATCACGGCCACGGATCGCGGCTTGAAGATGCAGTCGAGGGAAGGCTTTCCGGGTTCCTCTTCCACAACGCACCTCTCGGGAACGTGAAGGAGGAACATTCTCACCCGGAGGGGGGCCGGAGACGATCAAAAGCCCGGGAAACGCCGCGGGGGACCCGGGCCCGCCCGGCCCCGGCGGCGCCCGCCCCGGAACGTGGAAGCTCCCGGGAATCGGGGAACCCTAACGGGCGGCATCCTGCCTGACGATCCGTCGTCCGGGCGGTGTGAAGCTGCACGGCCTGGGAGTCGGCGGTGCTGGAAGAAGTAGGCCAGCCGTATCACGTTCCGCGCCGGGCGCGTCGTCCCCCCGGTGGGGATCGATCCTCTCGTCCCTGGGTTCCCCGGTTTCCGGGAGCTCTCCTTTCCTATTCCGTCCACCCCGCCGGCACCGGGCCGGCCAGGGCGGTCCTCACGACCTCCTCGAGAGGCAGGGGCTTGGCGAAGAAGTAGTCGGCCCCCGCGGCCAGGGCCTCCGCCCGGACCCGGTGCGACCGGTTTCCGGAGACGGCCACGATGAGCGGCGAGATCTCGCCGTGGCGCCGGATCCGGCGGCACACCTCGAAGCCGTCCATCCTCGGCATGAAGATGTCCAGGATCAGCACGTCCGGGCGCCGCCGGCCCACCTCGATGAGCCCCGTGGTGCCGTCCGCGGCGGTGTGGATCTCCAGCGGCTCCCGGGCGAGCTCCTCGAAGGCGGCCACCAGGACCTCGCGCACCGCGGGATCGTCGTCCACCACGAGGATGGTGCGCGGCCTCTTCCCGAGGCCGGCGGGCATGGGGAACCCGCTCTCCTCGATGAAGGCGGCGAGATCCTCGCGGCGGACCCGGCGGTGTCCTCCCGGCGTGCGATAGGCCGGGATCCGGCCGGCGTCGATCCAGTTCACGACGGTGGCGGGAGCCACGGAGAGCAGCCGGGCCACTTCCACCGTCCCGAAGACCTCCTGCGGTCTCGTCATCCGCCGGCTCCGAAAAACCCCAAAACCACCAATACTCCTGAAATCTACAAATCCCGTATCGAACGCGCAAGCGCAAAACAGGAGCGGAAAAACCTCGACGCGGGGAAACCCCGCCTCGAGATTCGACCGCGTCCAGCGAACGGAGCCCGGCCATGCGGATCGCTTCCCTCCTCTTTCTCGCCGCTCTCGCCCTCGCCCCCTCCCCGGCCCGCGCCGCGGACGACGTGGAACGGGCCGTCGCCGCCGCCCGGGAAGCCGCGTCCCGGGGGGAGTACGAGAAGGCGGCGAACGTCCTGGAGAAGGCCCTGGGGGACCACCCCGGCGACGCCCGGCTGCTCCTGGAGCGGGGGCGCGTGGAGGACGAGCGCGCCCGGAGGATGATCGAGGGCGGAGATTCCACGCTCGGCCGGCTGGCGTTGCTCGACGCCCTGGGCTGGTACCGGAAGGCCCTGGCCGCACGGCCGGACTGGCCGGAGGCGCTTCTCC
>JAOZQC010000108.1:4839-8629 GCA_029932425.1 Planctomycetota bacterium
GCGAGGCCCGGGCCGCGGCGACGGCGGGGGGGGACTTTCGGGCGGGGGCCGGGTACTACCACCGGGCGGTGCAGCTCGAGCCCGAAAACGGAGAGAGCCGGTACCGGCTCGGGTACTGCCTGGCCTACCTGGGCCGGTTCGCGGAGGCGATCCCGGCCTTCGCGGAGGCGGAGAGGATCCTCGGGCCGGAGCCCCGCATCCTCCTGAACCGCGCCATCTGCCACGCGAACCTCGGAGAGTCGGACCGCGCCGCGGAATGGTTCCTGAAGCTCGTCACGGGCGAGATCGAGGCCGGGCGGGCCGGGTCCGCGGAGGCGCGGAGCGCCTTCCAGTGGCTCTGGCGGCTCCACGCCGGGAAGGGAAACTGGCCGCGTGCGGAGGCCCTGTTCTCGAAGCTCGCCGCCCGGTACCCGGACGTCACCTCCGCTCAGTGGTTCCTCGCCCACGCCCTCCTCGCCCAGGGGAAGGCGGGCGACGCCGTGGAGCCCCTGACCCGGGTGACGGAGATCGTCCCCGGGTGGAGGCCGGGGTGGAAGCTCCTGGGGAGCACGCTCGTCAAGGCGCGCCGATTCGATCGGGCGGTGGCGGTGCTGCGGAAGGAGCTCTCCCTCGACCCCTCGTCCGGGGCGCCTCTCGACCTCCTGCTGGAGATCGTCGAGGGGTACGTGGAGACCGGGCGCCGCGGCGAGGCGCTGGAGCTGCTGGCCGCCGAGGAGAAGGCCTTTCCCCGGGAACCCGCGCTCTTCGAGAGGCGCGCGGACCTGCTCTTCGCGGCGGGGCGGCCGGCGGAGGCCGTCCGGAACTACCGCAAGGCGGAAGAGCTGAACCCGTTCGGAGACGAGATCCCCATCAAGGAGCAGAAGGCGGTGACCGCGCTCCTCCGGAAGGGAGGGGCCCCGGCCGACCTGGGCCGGCTCCGGGGCCCGATGGCGGATACCGCACCGCCCGGGAGCGGGGGGATGATCCTGGACTTCGAGCGCTCCGGGGTCTTCGCCCGCGTGCACGGGGCCGCCTCCGGCCGGCGGGAAGGGGGCCGATTCTCCCTTCGCCGGCGGGGGGAGCCGGGAAAGATGGCGAACCTGACGCTCCTCTTCATCCCCACCCTGGACGCCCGGCCCTGGCGCTGGCTCACCTTCGAGGTCAAGGGGGAGAAGGGAAAGGTCCTGCTCCTCCGGGCGAAGGATGCCTACGACCAGCTCGAGGTGACGGACTTCTTCGTTCGCCTCCTCCACCCCGAGCCCGTGATCCTCACGGGGGAGTGGCGGACGGTGAAGGTACCCGTGGCGGCCTTCCGGTCCGCGACCCCGCGCCGGGCGATCCCCATGAACGTCTCCCGCCTCCGGGCCGTGATCTTCGAGATCGGCTCCCGGCTCGTCCCCGGCGCGGACCTCGCCCCGCAGGTCCTCATCGACAACGTGGCCCTCGCGGCCGAGGACGGGCGCCGGCTCGTCCTCGCCGACTTCGACGGCGAACCCCGGGAGACCCTCTTCCTCTCGGACGGGGCCGCCACCCCCTTCGCCCGGACGCTCTTCTCCCCCGCCGAGATCCCGGGTTTCAAGCCGGATCCCAACACCTTCGTCTCTCCCGCCATCCTCGGGGACCGGTACGACCCGGGAATGGTCCACGGCGGGCGAGGCTCCTACCGCCTGACGCTGGCCCGGGAGGGCGCCGCGGCGGGCACGCTGAGCTTCCGCCCCCCCCGCTCCTTCGAGAAGGCGACGGCCCTGGTGTTCTGGGCGAAGGGGAAGGCGGGCGGGGAGCGCCTGCGGGTGACCGTGGAGGACGCCCTCGACGCCCGGCTCGGAAACGGGGCCCCCGCGGCGGTGCCGCGCCTGGCCACGGAGCGTTCGCTGCTGGAAGGGTGGTTCGTGCTCTCCCGGGAATGGAAGCGCTACCGCATCCCCCGGGCCTCGCTCCCCGACGTGGACTTCCGCTCCCTCACCCGGATCCGCTTCCTCTTCGGCTCCCCCCAGGGCAACCCGCCGGGCACCGTGATCTACCTGGACGACATCGGCTGGGAGTGACGGCGGAACCCGGAGAGGCGACCCCGTCCCGCGCCCGCCTCCGTCCCCCGTGGGGGGAATGAGTGGATCGGGCGGATGGGGGCCGGGGAGAATGCCCGCCGTGGGGAACGCGGACGACACCTGCTGGAAGAGGGCCTGCCGATCCGGGACATCGCGCGCCGCTGGGGCTGCGAGGCGTCCCGGCTTCACCACCGGTACGCCACGGCCCGGGAGGAGTTTCGAGCCGCTCTTCTCGAGACGGTCGCGTTCGAGCACCCGGGGACCCCGAAGGAGATCGCGCGCGAGTGCGCGCGCCTGATCTCGTTCTTCCGGTGAACCTTCCCGCGAAACCCGGCCGGTCGCGGACCCTGGGATAGGGAACGCTCGGAGGAGGAAACCATGGGCGGCGCCGGCACCCCGGAGGGCCCGGATCGCAGCGATCTCGACGCGGCGATGCGCGCGGCCTGGAAGCGGACGGAAGGTTCGAGCGTGCTGCGGGCGATCGAGGCGAGAGGGGGAGCGGTGCCGCGGGTCCTCCTTCGCGGGTTCGCGGAGGAGGACCCCCCGTGGTGAGCTCCCACTCGCCGGACGCGGCCGGCTACTCCGGGCGCTACCACGTGGTGGGCGAGCTGGCCCGGGGCGGCGTCGGCGTCGTGCTCAAGGGTCGCGACGTGGCGCTGAAGGTGATCCGGCGGGAGTACGCGAGGGACCCGGACGTGGTCCGGCGCTTCATCGAGGAAGCGCAGATCGGCGGTCAGCTCCAGCATCCGGGGATCGTCCCCGTGTACGAGCTGGGGCTCAAGGCCGACGAGCGGCCGTACTTCGCGATGTAGCTCGTGAAGGGGAAGACCCTCGCGGAGCCCCTCACGGAACGGACCGGCCCCCGGGAGAACCGGCACCGGTTCCTCACGGTGTTCGCGCAGGTCTGCCAGACGGTGGCCTACGCGCATTCGCGGGGCGTGGTCCACCGGGACCTGAAGCCCTCGAACGTGATGGTGGGGGCGTTCGGCGCGGTGCAGGTGGTCGACTGGGGCTTCGCGAAGATCCTCGCCGCGGGCGGCGTGGCGGACGAGAAGAAGGCCGCCCGCCGGGCGGAGGTCACGCAGATCCGGACGGTCCGCACGGAAAGCGGGGGCACGGAGTCGCGGGCCGGTTCGGTGATGGGGACGCCGGCCTACATGCCCCCGGAGCAGGCTCTCGGGCAGGTGGAGAAGCTGGACACGCGGTCGGACGTCTTCGCCCTGGGCGCGATCCTCTGCGAGATCCTCACCGGACGCCCTCCCTACGTGACGGAATCGGGGAACCTCCTCGTGCAGGCGGCGCAGTCGCAGCTCGGCGACGCCTTCGCCCGCCTCGACGCGAGCGGGGCGGACCCGGCGCTCGTGGAGATCACCCGGCAGTGCCTGGCCCCCGCGCAGCCGAAGCGCCCGCACGACGCGGGGCGTCTCGCGGAACGGATGACGGCCTACCGGGAGAAGGTGGAGGAACGCGCCCGCGAGGCGGAGGTGGAGGCGGCGAAGGCCGAGGTCCGGGTCCGGGGCGAACGGAAGGCGCGCCGGCTCACCCTGATGCTCGCCGCGGCGTCGCTCCTCGTGGTGCTGCTCGGCGGCGCGGGTTTCTTCTGGGTGGAGGCGAAGGAGCGGCAGAGGGAGGACCAGGCCTCGTAGATCGTCCGCGGCGTGATGGAGGAGGTCCGGAGGCGACAAGGCGAGAAGCGGTGGCGGGGGCGCGGAAGGCGGTGCGCCTGGCCGTGGCGCAGGACGCGGGGGAGGCGGCGGCGAGGGACG
>JAOZQC010000109.1:0-5637 GCA_029932425.1 Planctomycetota bacterium
GCGGGGACACGAGCACCGGGTGGGGTTGAACCCGTTCGGGGTGTCGCGCCTCGTCCGGGAAGGGCTCACGGTCTACGTGGAGGCGGGGGCCGGGCGGGACAGCCGGTTCCTGGACGAGGACTTCCGGCGCTCGGGGGCGCAGGTGGTCTTCGACCCGGACGAGGTCTACCACCGGGCGGACGTGGTGTGCCGGGTGGGGGCCCTTCGCCCGGAGGAGGTGGAGCGGGTGCGGCCGGGCTCCACGGTGTGCGGCTTCCACCACTTCGCGGTGGCCCCGCGGGCGGTGGTGCAGGGGCTCGTGGAGGCCGGGGTCACCCTCATCGGCTACGAGATCGTGGAGGACGCGGAAGGGGGGCGGCCGGTGCTCACCTCCCTCTCGGAGATCGCGGGCCGGATGGTGCTCCACAAGGCGGCGGAGCTGCTCTCCTTCGACGCCGGGGGCCGGGGGATCGTGCTCGGGGGGGCGCCCGGCATTCCTCCCGCCACCGTGGTCATCCTGGGGGCGGGGACCGTGGGACGCACCGCGGCCGCGGTGGGCACCGCCTGCGGGGCCCACGTCATCGTCCTCGACACGGACCTCGGCCGGCTCCGGGCGGTGACGGAGACGATCGGGCGCCCCGTGGTCACCGCCATCGCTTCCCACCGGAACCTCGGCCGGTACTCGGCCATCGCCGACGTCCTGGTGGGGGCGGTGCTCATCCCCGGGGGCCGGGCGCCGTTCCTGGTCACCGAGGAGATGGTGAAGGGGATGAAGCCGGGCAGCGTGATCCTCGACCTCTCCATCGACCAGGGGGGCTGCGTGGAGACGAGCCGCCCCACCCATCCCGACAACCCGGTCTACCGGGCGCACGGGGTGATCCACTACTGCGTTCCGAACATGACGGCGAGCGTGCCGCGCTCGGCCTCCCGGGCGCTCACCATCGCCGCCGTCCCGCTCGTGCTGCGCCTGGCTGCGGAGGGAACGGAGGGCGCCCTCCGTTCCGATCCCGGCCTGGCCAAGGGGGTCTACCTTCACCGGGGCCGGGTGGTGAACGGGCCGGCCGCGGAGTCTCTCGGCCTCCCCCACACTCCCCTCGAGTCCCTCCTCGGGGAGGAGGGGAGGGGGGCATGAACTGGCTCGACGGCTACCGGCGGAAGCTCTGCACGGCCGAGGAGGCGGTGCGCCTGGTGAAGAGCGGGGACCGCGTGTACTACGGGGGGAACGCCGCCATCCCCACCGGCCTGGTGCGGGCCCTCGCCGCCCGGTTCGAGGAGCTCACGAACGTCCAGCTCAACCACGTGCTCCTGCTCGGGGAGGATCCCCTCAGTCGTCCGGAGATGGAGGGGCACTTCCGGCACAACTCGCTCTTCGTGGGGCCCGCGGACCGGGCCGCGATCAACGCCGGACGGGCGGACTACGTGCCCGTCTTCCTCCACCAGATTCCGCGCCTCTTCCGGGAGCGCATCATCCCTCTCGACGTGGCCATGGTCATGGTGTCCCCGCCCGACGAGCACGGGTTCATGAGCCTGGGGGTGGAGACCATGGCCGCCCGGGCCGCCTGCCAGGCGGCGAGGACGGTCATCGTGCAGGTGAACGAGTACATGCCCCGGATCCTCGGAGACTCCTTCCTCCACGTGAACCGCGTGGACGCGGTGGCGGAGGTCCACGAGCCCCTCCCGGAGATCGAGCCCCGGGCCGTCACGGAGGTGGAGCGGAAGATCGGAGCCCACATCCGGGAGCTGATCCACGACGGGGCCACCCTCCAGATGGGGATCGGCGGCATCCCCGACGCGGTCTACGAGAGCCTGGACGGGGTCCAGGACCTGGGGATCCACACGGAGATGATCTCGGACGGGGCCATGCGGGCCATCCAGGCCGGGATCGTCACCGGCCAGCGGAAGACGCTCCACCCGGGCAAGGTGGTGATCACGTTCGCCCTGGGCACCCGGGAACTCTACGAGTTCCTCGACAACAACCCGGAGATCGAGGCGCACCCCGTGGAGCACGTGAACGACCCGTTCGTGATCAGCCAGAACGAGAACATGATCGCGGTGAACTCGGCCCTCGAGGTGGACCTCACGGGGCAGGTCTGCGCCGACTCCATCGGCCCCCGCATCTACTCCGGCTTCGGCGGCCAGGTGGACTTCATCCGCGGCGCGGCCCGGGCGAAGGGCGGCAAGCCGATCATCGCCCTTCCCTCCACCGCGAAGGGGGGCACCCTGTCCCGGATCGTGCCTTTCCTGAAGATGGGAGCGGGGGTGGTCACCACCCGGGCCGACGTGCACTACGTGATCACCGAGTACGGCGTCGCCCATCTCTTCGGCAAGAACCTCCGGGAGCGGGCGGAGGCGCTGATCGGCGTCGCCCATCCCGACTTCCGGGACGAGCTGGCGGAAGCGGCGCGCCGCCGCCTGGCGGGGGAGGAAGGGCGCGGGGAGAGGGAGGGCCCCTCCCACCCCAGTCCGCCGGTCCAGTGAAGCCGGTGAGGTGTTTCGGAATCCGGAAAAGCACGGGGTCGCTTTTTCCATATAGAGGGACAAAGCGGGCGATCCCTGGTTTTCGGATACCGAAAGCGACCTCCATGCTTCAGCGATACAGACAGGCCTTCCTCCTCCCGGCCCTCCTCGTGCCGGCGCTCTTCTGCGCCACGGCCCGGGCGGGGACGGTGACGGCGACGTTCGACGGCGTCTCTCCGGGGCGGCACGTGCGGATTCACACGAACGATACCTCGACGAACCTCTACACCGCCTACGGGGGGAGCATCGGCACCACGGCGGGGGTCTTCCGGTTCAAGAACGTCACCTCCGACTTCCTCACCGCCTCCACGTTCAAGGCCTTCGACCTGGAGCTCGAGATCCTCAGCTCCACGAACTGGAGCGTCGTGGATCTGGAGAACGCGCCGCTCGGCTCCGGGCCGTCCGGCGCCGTCATGGGAGCCGCGAAGGCCGACTACATCCGCGAGCTGTGGGGCCGTCATCCCGACGTGATCGACACCACGAGCGGGACGGAGGCCGCCGCCTTCCAGCTCGCCCAGTGGGAGCTGGTCTACGACGGGCTGGCGGACGGAGACGTCACGATCGCCGACACGGGCTTCTGGGTCACGCAGTACGGAAGCGTGGATCTCACGCCCATCAAGAACCTGGCGAACTCCTGGCTCGCCGAGATCGACGGCACCGGGCCGAAGGAGGACAACCTCTGGGCCCTGGCCCGGGTGGGCACCCAGGACTTCGCGGTGATCGGGCCGGGCGGTTCGGAGATCACCGAGACCGTCCCCCTCCCCGCCACGGCCTGGCTGGGGCTCGGCTTCCTCGGGTTGCTCGGGATCCTCCGGGCCCGGCGTCGACGCCGGGAGAGATTCTCGCTCACCTGATCTCCGCCGGGGGAAGCTCCGGGAGGGGACCGCCGGCGCGGCGCCCGGTCCGGCCCTCCGCGGCGGCGCCCGGTCCCGACGTCAGTCCCCGCGCCGCTCCCACACCGTCATCTCGGAGATCGTGTGCTGGTGCTTCCGGCGGGTCTCCCGGATCACGAAGGGGAGGTCCCGCGGTCCGGCCGCAGGGGTGAAGTGGCGGCCGAGCGTCTCGCGGAGCCCCTCCCGCGTCGTCAGGTTCTCCCCGTCGCGCCTGAACCCGCCGATCCACTCCTCCCGTCTCGTGTGTTCCTCCCGCCACGTGTAAGGGGAGGTGAGCACGAGGAGGCCGCCCGGCCGGATCCGCTCGTGGATCGACTCGAGGAAGGCGCGGGGGCGGTAGAGACGGTCCACGAGGTTCGCGGCCAGCACCAGGTCATGGCCGGTGTAGAGAGGCTTCAGGTTGCAGGCGTCGGCCTGGAAGAGCTCCACCCGGTCCCGCACGTCCGCGAGGCCGCATTCCGCGAGGTTCCCTCGGCTTGCCCAGGACCACGGGGCCGCCCGGGACGCCGCGGAGCTCGTTCGCGGGAGGCGCGCCGCTCTCCCCGCACTCCCGCCAGGAAGGCAGGGGGCGCACCGCACCCAGGGGAAGCTGCCGGACGAGGACGGAGGAGGTCTCGAGGTGGATCCGCTCGTGCTCGATCCCCATGAGAACCGCCCAGAACGCGGATTCCCAGTCGATGGGGAGCGAGAGGGGGAGCCGGAGGATCACCCCGTCCACGGCGGCCCGGACCCGGTCCCGGTAGGCCCTCGTCTCCGGCACCGCGGGCCCGTCGTAGTGGCTCTCGTCGAGGTCGTCCCAGGACATCTCGTCCACGCCCACCGCGAACATCGACTCCAGCCGGGGATCGATGCGCTCGTCGAGGAGGCCCGCGGGCACGAGCTTGTTCACGAAGAACGCGGCCGTGTGCCCGAGGTAGAAGATGAGGGGGTGTCGGAGGGGGTCGGCCCGCCGGAAGAAGGAGCGGTCCTCGGCGAGGAGGTCGTACAGGCGCTCGTGAACATCGCAGGTGGCGTGGAAGTAGCGCCGGATCTCCGCGCGCTTCTCCGCGGGATCACCGCGGGCGAGGTCGAGGGGACGGCAGGGATGGGGATCGGTCATCACGGCGTTCTCCCGGGGCGGGGATTGTATCCCGGCCCCCGCTCCGGAAAGCGCATCGGTTTTCTCCCGCGGGAAGAGAAGATCGGGGGGGAGATCCCATGACCGACGATGCCGCCAGGCCGGGCGCGGGCCCGGATTCCGCCGCCGAGGTCAGCGTGGAGGAGGCCTTCGCGCTGGCCCGGAACCTGCACCGCGCGGGCCGCCTGGAGGATGCGGACCTCCTCTACGGGAGGATCCTCGCGGCGGCTCCCGACCATCCGGACGTCCTTCTCTACGCGGCGATCCTCAGCCACCAGCGGCACCGCCCGGCCGAGGCCGAACGGCGGCTCCGGCGCGTGGTGGAGCTCGTGCCGGGGCACGCCGCGGCCTGGAACAACCTCGGGAACGTGCTCGAGGCGGCGGGCCGGCGGGAGGAGGCCAGGGAGTCCTACCGGCGGGCCGTGGAGCTGGACCCGGGGTCGGCCGACGCCTGGAACAACCTGGGGGTGCTCCACCGGCGGGAGCGGCGCCTGGAGGAGGCGGAGGCGGCGCTGCGGAAGGCCGCCGCCCTGGACCCCGGGCTCCTGGATGCCCGCTACAACCTCGCGGGCGTGCTGGCCGCCCGGGGGAGGAACGAGGAGGCCGCGGGCCTCCTCCGGGAGGTGATCGCCGGCCATCCCCGGCACCACGAGGCCCGGAAGCGGCTGGGCCAGGTGCTCCTCGACCTGGGACGGCGCGACGACGCGGCCCGGGTCTACCGGGAATGGCTCGCCGCCTGTCCCGATCATCCCGTGGCCCGGCACATGCTGGCCGCCTGCACGGGCGGCGAGGTGCCCGCCCGCGCCTCCGACCGATACGTGAGGGCGCTCTTCGACGGCTTCGCGGAGACCTTCGACGAGCACCTGGCGGGCCTCGGGTACCGGGTGCCGGAAGCGGCGGCGGCGGCCCTGGCGGCCCGGAGGGAGCCCCGGGGCGTCCTGGACATCCTGGACGCGGGCTGCGGCACGGGGCTCCTGGGGCCCCGCCTCCGCCCCTTCGCCCGGAGGCTCACGGGCGTGGACCTCTCCCCGGGGATGCTCGCCCGCGCCCGGGGGCGGGCGGTGTACGACGAGCTGGTGGAAGCCGAGCTCACGGCCTGGATGGAGGGACGATCCGAGGCCTTCGACGTGA
>JAOZQC010000109.1:5647-8627 GCA_029932425.1 Planctomycetota bacterium
CGCGGGGGGCGCCCTCCGGAAAGACGGACTCCTCCTCGGCAGCGTGGAACGGGCGGAGGGGAAGGAGGGGGAAGAGGGCCCGGGCTTCTTCCTCGCGCCGAGCGGCCGGTACCGTCACGCCGAGGGCTACGTCCGCCGCGTGCTGGGGAACGCGGGGCTCCGGGTCCTCTCCGCCGAGAGCCTCGCCCTCCGCCGCGAGGGCTCCGAACCCGTCCCGGGCCTCCTCTTCACCGCCGTGAAACATCGCTGACGGGCACGGCTCTTTCCTTTCTCCGAGACACCCGTGACGGACCCGGAGGTCTCGTTCCGCCCCTCGCCGGGATCGCGCCGCCCGGCCCGATCGTCCCGCTTTCCACCGGTGCGCGCGATCGCCCTCCCGAACCCCCGCGTCTCCCGTGAGGTATCCTGTGCTCAGGAGGTCCGCGAGACTCCTCTCCTTCGTGGTGCTCCTCGGGGGGGCGGTCCTCGTGATCCTCGGCGGTCTCGGCCCGGGACCGGAGGGGGGCGCGCCGCCCGCTCCGCCGCCCGGTCTCGGCCCTCCCCTCGCGGGCCGGCCCGCGCCCTCCGCGCCCGGCACCCCGGAGCCCGGATCGGTACCCGGTCCCGTCGAGTCCGTCCCGCTCGTGATCCTCGTCCGCCGCGAGGACGGGAGGCCCGTTCCGGGCGCCGCGGTGATCCTGCGAGCCGGGAAGGAGGCGGTGGCGCGCGGGGAGACGGGCCGCGGGGGGAGGGTGGTGTTCGAGGCCCGGGAAGGGAACGCGGTGCCGGGCGCGACCGCGGGATGGGGGAACGAGATCGCGCCGGGCCGGGCGGACGGGGAGGGGAGGCTCACCGTGCGGGTGCCCGCGGGCACCCCCGCGCTCCGGGTGGGGGCCCCGGGATGAGGCGTCGCGTCCGTGGCCGTCGCGGGCGCTTCCGCCGCCCCGTTCCGGCCCCTCCCTCCCCTCTCGTTTTTTTCCGGGGGCGGGCGAAACTTTCGGGCTCCCGCGTGGTTCCAATCCTCATGGTTTGGATGCGCCCCCGAGAGGAAAGGGTAGGCCCCGGGGGCGCCGGAAAGAAGGAGGAGACCATGTTGAAGAGACTCGCATTCGCCGCCCCGCTCGTGCTCATGCTGCTGCTCATGGGGCCCGCGAAGCCCGCGCTCTCCCTGGAGCCCTCGGACGGGGGCCTCATCGAGGGCGACCAGGACCCGTACTTCGGAGACGGGGCCGCCGCCTTCGACGAGATCGACGACTTCGCGGACGCCGCCGGGGTCGACGTGGACGAGGAGGAGCCCCCCCCCGTCCTGGTGCGCCGGGGGGGCATCGTGGGCATCTGGCAGTACACGAGCAAGCACGAGGGCTGGTTCCGCGGCAAGCTCTTCGTGAAGGGGAAGACCGGGCGCATCCTGGTGGGCCGGGTGAAGGGCTACTTCAAGCACTTCACGATCACCGGGAAGCGGGAGATGGTCGGCGTCGTCCTCGACCGGAAGGGGCACTACCGCGGCACCCTCAAGGGGACCTACGGCCGGAGGGGCTGGTTCACCCGCTGGAACCTCGACGGCGGTCGCTTCAAGGGGAAGGCCAGCGCGAAGTTCGTGGTCCCCTACGGGCGGGCCGGCTTCCTCGGGAAGTTCGCCGTCGCGAAGAACGTGTTCACGGAGGAGACCGGGGAGTAGCGTTCTCCCGATCCCTGGGCGCGGGGCGTCCCTCGCGGGACGCCCCGTTCGATTCCGGGATGCCCGGCCCCGCGGGCCGCCGGTGGTCAGGAACCGAGGATCTGGTCGAGGAGGGGCTTCAGGCGCGGGTTGTCGGCGGCGCCGAGCTCCTTCGCCCGGAGGGCCCACTTCTTCGCGGCCTCGGGGTTGTTCAGGAACTTGTGGTTCCAGAAGGCGGCGTTGATGCAGAGGCGGAGCGCCACCTGCTTGTCGTGCACCTTCCCCAGGGCGTCGTAGGCCTCGATGACCTTCACCGCGTCCTTCAGCTGCTCCTTGCTGGAGATCGTGCCCATGTACGCCTCGACCCACTGCTCGTAGAGCCCCTGCTCGTTCTTGGGGTCGATCTCCATGACCGCCGACTTGACGGTCTCGTCCACCCGGCCCGCGCCCAGGAGAGCCTTCACGATGCGGACCCTGGTGTCCTCCTTCGCTCCCTCGAGGGCTCCCTCGATCACCGCGCCCAGGGCCTCGGAACCCACCGCGCCGCGCTCCATCCCCTCGAACTTCGAGAGGACCTCCTCGAAGGCCCGGACCCTCTCCTCGCCCTTCGCGTCCTCGTAGGCCTTGACGAGCGCCTTCGTCTCCGCCAGGGCCTTGAGCCCCGCCTCCTTCAGCTCCTTGAGGTGCGCCACGTAGTTCTCCGGCCCTCCGCGCCGGTAACCGGTCCGGCCGATGACCTCGCCCTCGGGCGTCAGCAGGAGGACGGTGGGGTAGCCCCGGATGTGGTACTTGTCCCGGAGCTCCTCGTTGCGGGCGAAGTTCGGGATCTTCGCCATCGCCTCCTTGCCGCCGGGAAGCTCCACTTGGGGGAAGTCGAGGTAGACGAGTACGTAGTCCTGCTTCGCGGCCTTCAGGAAGGAATCGAACTTGAAGATATCCTCGTGCAGCCGCGTGCACCAGCCGCACCAGTTCGAGCCGGAGAAATCCACGAGGAGGAGCTTCTTCTCCTTCTTGGCGATCTCCACGGCCTTGTCGAAATCGAGGATCCAATCGTCGCCCTCGGCGAGCACCGCCGCGGGGACGGCGAGCAAGAGGGCGAGCACGATCGGCAACGCGAGCTTCTTCATCGTGATCTCCGTGAAAAAGGGAAGGTCCTGAGGGTCCTGGTCGCCTGGAAGGCCGTCGATCCTAAACCCTCCTCCCGGCGCCGACGGCAGAATTCCCCGAGACCGCTCCCGGAGGGTGGGCGCCGGGTCCTCAGGGGCCCAGGAGGACGGCGGCGGGCCGCAGGTCCTCGCTCGCCTCCATCATGATCTTCACCACCATGGTGAGGGGGAGGGAGAG
>JAOZQC010000110.1 GCA_029932425.1 Planctomycetota bacterium
AACGGAGGGCGGAACCCCTGGTCCACCACAGGCTGTTTTCGGCGAGAGATCGTCGTCCAGGGCCAGGCGCGACGAGGAGTCGACCCTTTACGGGTCGATGACGAGGAGCAACACCGCCATGGGCGGCGAGATCCGGCGAAAACCGTGCGTCCTGATGAGAAATGCGGGCTAGCGGTCGTCGAGGAACCCGAAATGAGAACCCGTCTCGTCCTGCTCGCCGGCGTCCTGCTCCTCGCCCGCCCCCCGGCAGTCCGGGGGGCGGGCCTCGAGCCCGTCGACTACGACACCTACTACGAGCTCCTCCCGGAGATGAAGGCGGTCTCGGACCGCTCCATGGCGTCTCTCCGGACCCTCCACAAGCTCATGGAGGCCCTGAAGCAGGAGGAGAACGACACGAGGGCGGCGGGCATCCGGGCCCAGATCCGGCAGGTCCTCCTCGACCACCGGGCCCTGAAGATCCGCATGACCCGGCTCGTGGACCGGATCCTCCGGAAGAAGAAGTCCTCCCACACGGACCTCGAGGTGCTCCGGATCCTCCGGACCACCACCCTCAAGCGCGTGAGCTGGAACAACCAGTTCCTGAAGTACGTGGCCCGGGACATCTCCCGGGAGATCGGGGTCCCCATCCGGCTGAACGCCAAGGTGCAGGAGCTGAACCAGATCCAGATCTCCTTCCCGGAGATCACCGCGGAAGGGGTGTTGAACCTCATC
The DNA here is from genome assembly GCA_029932425.1 of Planctomycetota bacterium. Lineage (GTDB taxonomy): Bacteria > Planctomycetota > JAJSAM01 > JAJSAM01 > JAJSAM01 > JAOZQC01. Next base: position 712 of record JAOZQC010000110.1, read on the forward strand.
TGCGAGAACTTCGACCTGAAATGGATCATCTACGAGGGCGAGGTGATCGTGGTGAAGAAGCTCGGGCCCAACGAGGAGCGCTTCCTGGCCTGGGAGAAGAAGCACGGGAAGGTGGACTGGATCGCGGAGGACGAGGCGGGCACGTACGAGGATCTCGGGGTCAAGGAGGCGAAGCGGAAGCTCAAGAAGCTGGAGGACATGGACCTCCCGCTCCTCGAGCAGAACATGCTGAAGATCTACGTCCTGGAGGGGGAATCCAAGCGGCACGAGCTCCGGCTGAAGGAGCTGGAGATCGCCACCCGGTACCGGCACATGATCGGGGAGAAGCCGAAGACCCCCGAGGAGGAGGCCGCCCGCATCAAGCGGCACAAGCACGTCCTGCACTACCTCTACATGGAGCGGGAGAACGCCATCGAGGTGTGGGACGTGATCAACAAGGTCCTCGGCGAGCGGCTCGTGCTCCCCGACGACGACGAGGAGCTCCGGAAGCTCCTCGCGAAGAACATCGAGAAGATCGAGTGGGTGGACAAGGACCTCGAGGACGCCCTCCAGGAGCTGGGCGACCTGATCGGGGTCGCGGTGGAGCTGGACCTGCCGCCCTACGTGGAGATGACGGTGAAGCTCTCCGTGGAGAACGTCACGGTGGAGACCGTCATCAAGATGATCTGCAAGTGGCACCACCTGGACTGGACCTACGCCCGCGGAAAGCTGATCTTCTCCCACCTCCAGGCGGGGGGGGGGCGGTAGCCCGCCCGGCGGCCGTGTCCCTCGCCCGGGTCGGGCGTGGGAGAGCGGACGGGGGATGCGGGGGCGGGCGCGCGCCGCTCAGCGGGGGGTCCGGGCGATGACGTAGCCCGTGTCCGGCACGGCCCGAGACCTCCGGCGCACGGCGCTCCGGAACCCGGCTTCCTTCAGCCAGGCGACCACCTCCGCGGCGGTGTAGGTGCGACCGCCCTCCGTGTTCACGAGCATGTTCAGGGCGAAGAGGGAGGCGGAGGGGGGACGCACCCGGTCCGGCTCCAGGAAGAAGTCCCGCACCACGAGGACTCCGCCGGGGACGAGGGCGGCCGCCACCTTTCCGAAGAGGGCCCGCACCTGCGCCTCCGTCTGGCTGTGGATCACGTGGGAGAGGAAGGCGGCGTCGGCTCCGGGGGGCAGGGGATCGGTGTCCAGGTCCGCCGCGCACCAGGAGATGCGGCCCCGGACGTCCCGCTCCGCCGCGGTGAGCTCCTTCCCCACCGCCACCACGTCCGGCAGGTCCACCACCGTCACCCGGAGCCCGGGGTACCGGCGGGCGAAGGCCGCAGCGTAGGTGCCGGGCCCTCCGCCGAGGTCCAGCAGCCGGCGGCACCCTCGAAGCGGCACCTCCTCCGCCACCCCGGGCGCCAGCCGCCGGGCGCCGTCCCGCATGGCGAGGGTGAAGGCGCGGGCCGCCTCCGGACCCCTCCGGAAGCCGGATCCGTGCTCCACCACCACCCGCCTCCCGGTGCGCACCGAGTCCGTGAGCCCGCTCCAGGCGCGCCAGAGCCGGGCGTGGTGCCGGAGCATCCCCAGGGCCGACTCCGGCCCCTCGGCAAGGAAGGGCCGGAGAGCGGGGGCGACGGACCAGGAGGCGCGGTGCTTCACCAGGACCCCGAGGCCGGCGAGGGCGTCCAGGAGGAGCGTGAGAGCCCGGGGATCGGCGCCCACGCGCCGGGCCAGGACCGCCGCGCCCAGCCGCCGCTTCCCGAGCGCCTCGAACACTCCGAGTTCCACGGCGGTGAGCACCGCCCGCGAGGCCCAGTACGCGCGCGTGAGCCCGGTGAGATCCTCCCTCGTCTTCATCCTCGCCTCCTCTCTTCTCCCGGAGCGCGGCCGCCCTCCGGTGCCTCGAGGAGCAGCACCAGGAGCTCCCGGGGACCGTGGGCGGGGATCACCAGCTCCTTCTCGATGTCCGCGGTGCGGCTCGGCCCCGTGACGAGCACGGTATGGGCCCGTCCCGCCCGGTGCCGGGGGGCCAGCCGCCGGAGGGCCTCGGGCAGATCGGGGACGAGGTCCTCCTCCCGGGCGAGGAAGACCGAGACCGGGGGCAGGAGCGAGAGTCGCGCCGCCTCGCGGGTGGCGTGGGTGCGCACCACGGTCCCCGTTTCCGCCACGAGGAGGTCCGCCCGGTCCACCCCCACGCCCGCCTCCCGCAGGTCGCGCTCGCCGGGATCCTCCTCCCACCAGAGGATCCGCTCCCCGGGGAACTCCGCCTCGATCCGGCGCCGGGCCTCTTCCTCGTCCCGCGCCGTGAGCCAGCGCCCGGCGGCTCGCTCGAGGGCTTCCCGGAACGCGGCGCGGAGCGCGGCGCGGGACGGAGGGGGAGGGCGTTCGGGCGCCCCGGGTCTCTCCGGCCGGGCGGCGCCCCGGAGAGCGTCCCGGACCCTACGAAGCAGCCGGTCCATGGTCTCCTCGCATCTCGTGAAACGCGGGCCGCGCCATCCGCGGCGCCTCCCGGGCCGCGGTCCAGGCCGCGAGCAACCCCAGGCGGAGGAGCGGTCCCTCCATCCGCCGGGCCAGCCGGGCCGCGAGGCGGAAGCGATCCTCCCGCCCCGCCAGGAAGCGGAAGGCGCGGAAGCCGATCCGCTCCCCGATCCCCCGCCTCCCCGCCCGGGCCGCCCGGGCCCGGAGCCGGAGGAGGTGTTCGTGGAGGGGGATCTTCACGGGGCAGATCTCCGCGCAGGCCCCGCAGAGGGTGGAGGCGAAGGGCAGCTCCCAGTCCTCCCCCCGTCCCCGGAGGAGGGGAGCGAGCAGGGCCCCGATGGGGCCGGGGTAGATCCAGCCGTAGGCGTGCCCTCCCACCGACCGGTAGACGGGGCAGGTGTTCAGGCAGGCGCCGCAGCGGATGCACGCCAGGATCTCCCGGTCCTCCGGGTCCGCGAGCATCCGGGTCCGCCCGTTGTCGAGGAGGACCACGTGCCGTTCCCCCGGCCCCCCGGAGAGGAGCGATACGCCGGCGGCGGCCCGCTGCCCGGTGGCGGAGCGGGTGAGGAGGGGCAGGAGGATCCCGAGGTCCGCCAGGCGGGGGATCACCTTGTCGATGCCCGCCACGGCCACCACCACCGGGGGAGTGGTGGTCGTGAACCGGATGTTCCCCTCGTTCTCCACCAGGACCACGGTGCCGGTCTCCGCCACCAGGAAGTTCGCCCCCGTGACGCCGAGGTCCGCCTCCAGGAGCCGGGACCGCAGGGTCTCCCGCGCGGAGAGGCTGAGCCGGCGGGCCAGCGCCCGGCGGTCACGGGGGAGCGCGGTCCCCTCCCGGATCACCCCTTCCCGGAGGAAGAGGTCGCGGATCTCCTCCGCGGAGCGGTGGAGGGCGGGGGCGGTGAGGTGCGAGGGCCGCTCCCCGGCGAGCTGCACGATGTACTCGCCGAGATCGGTCTCCAGCGGCCGGAAGCCCCGACGGGCGAGGGCCGCGTTGAGCTCGATCTCCTCGGTGGCCATCGACTTCGCCTTGAGGATCCGCGTGGCCCCCTTCCGGCGGGCGAGCTCCGAGACGAGGCGGGCGGCCGCGCGGGCGTCGCGCGCCGCGTGGACCTGCACCCCGCGGGCCCGGGCGTTCTCCGCGAACTCCCGGAGATAGCGATCGAGCCGCGCCAGCGTGTGGCGGCGGAGGGCGGCGGCCCGCTCCCGGAGATCTTCCCAGTCCGGCCGCTCCGCCACCACTTCCCGGCGGTGGGCCAGCGAGGTGTCCGTGGCCCGGAGGACGTTGCGGGCGAGCACGGGGTTTCCGAGCGCCCGCCGGGCCCGGCGGCGGAACGGGCTCGCCCTACCCACCGTCCCCTCCTTCCCCCGAGGCCAGGATCTCCGCCAGGTGGACCGCCCGGACCGCACTCCCCCGCCGCCGGAGCACGCCCTCGATCTGCACGAGGCAGGAGGGCTCCGTGGCGGACACGTAGGCGGCCCCGGAGGCGGCCACGGCCCGGGCCTTTCTCTCCCCCAGGGCCGCGGAGACCTCCGGCATCTTCACCGCGAAGGTCCCCCCGAAGCCGCAGCACTCGTCCGGCTCCTCCATCTCCACCAGGGTGAGCCCCCGCACCGCCCGGAGGAGCCGCCGGGGCCCCTCCCGGATCCGAAGCCCCCGGAGCGCATGGCATCCGTCGTGCCAGGTCACCGTACCCGGGAAGCGGGCTCCCACGTCGGTGACGCCGAGGACCCGGGTGAGGAACTCCGAGAACTCGTACAGGCGATCCAGGAGGGGGTGCGAGAGCCCGAGGTGCCGGGGACCCGTCACCCGGAGCGCGGCCACGCAGGACCCGGAAGGCGCCACCACCGCGTCGGGCTCGTCCCGGTCGAGGAGATCGAGGAGGCGCCGGGCCAGGCACGCGAAGTCCCGGAAGTAGCCGGCGTTCAGGGCGGGCTGGCCGCAGCAGGTCTGTCCCTCCGGCACCCGGACCTCGTGCCCCAGGCGCCGGAGCACCCGCGCCGCGGCCCGCGCCGCCCCCGGGCGGAGGAGGTCCACGTGGCAGGGCACGAAGAGGGCGATCCGCATGGCCCCGTTGTCCGGAGGGACGGGGGATCGGCCAAGGGATTCCCGGCCCCCCGGGTCACACGCGGATCGCGGAGAGGGCCTCCCGCACCCGGGCGAACTCCGCCTCGATCTTCTCGAGGAGGGGCTCCACGCCCTCCGTGGTTCCCTTCTTCGCCAGGAGGTCCACTTCCTGGCAGAGCGCGGAGAGGGGTCCGGCGCCGATGGAGGCCGAGCTCCCCTTCAGGGTGTGCGCCGCCCGGTGGAGGCCTTCTGCGTCCCCTGCGGACGCCGCGCGGCGCATGCCGTCGATCTGGAGGGGGGTGTCCTCGAGGAAGATCTGCACCAGTTCCTCCACGATACCCGGCTCCTCTCCCGGTTCCTCGCCCTCCCGGAGATCGTCGAGAAACGCCGTGTCCACGGCGGGGGGGGCGTCCGGCGCGGGATCGGGAACCGCGTCCTCCGCCTCCCCGCGGCGCGCGCGCCGCTTCCCGCGGGAACCCACCGCGGCCGCCCCCTTCTCGAGGGCCTTCTGGAGGGCCACCACCCGGACCGGCTTGCTCACGTAGTCGTCCATCCCCGCCGTGAGGCATTTCTCCCGGTCCCCCTCCAGGGCGTTGGCGGTCATGGCGATGATCCAGGGCTGCCGGTCCGGGGGGAGGTCGGCCCGGATCCTCCGGGTGGCGGCCAGGCCGTCCAGCTCCGGCATCTGCACGTCCATGAGCACGATGTCGTAGGGCTGGCGGTGGAGCGCGGCCACCGCTTCCAGACCGTTTCCGGCGAGGTCCGCGGAGTGGCCCAGCTTCTCGAGGATGCGGAGGGCCACCTTCTGGTTCACCACGTTGTCCTCGGCGAGAAGGATCCGGAGGTCCGAGCGGCCGGGAGCGGCCTCCGCCGCCTCGCCCCGGTCCGCGGTGGGGCCCCGCCGGGGCTCGAGGAGGAGATCGATGATCAGGTCGAAGAGGCGCGAGGGCTTGACGGGCTTCATGAGGGTGGCGTCGAAGAGGTCCGGGTCCGGACCGGCGGGTTTCCCCTCCTCCTTCGCGTAGGGAAGGGAGGTGAGGAGCACGAGGGGCATGCCCCTCGCCCCGGGCTCCCGGCGGATCTCGCGGGCGAGGGCCTTTCCGTCCATCCCCGGCATCTGCAGATCCAGGACCGCGAGGTCGAACCGCTCGCCGTCCCGCAGCGCGGCCAGCGCCTCCGCACCCGTGGCGAAGTCCCGGGCTTCCATGCCCCACGACTCGGCCTGGAGGCGGAGGATCCGCCGGTTCGTCGCGTTGTCGTCCACCACGAGCAGGCGGCGCCCGGCGAGACGCGGCTCCTCTCCGAGGAAGGACCGGATCGGACCGGGGGCGGTCCGGACGGGGATCTCGAGGTGGAACGTGGTCCCCTTCCCCTCCTCGCTCTCCACCTCGAGGGATCCGGCCATCTTCTCCGCAAGCCGCCGGCTGATGGCGAGGCCGAGGCCGGTCCCCCCGAAGAGGCGGGTGGTGGACGCGTCCGCCTGGCTGAAGGACTCGAAGAGGCGATCCAGGCGGTCCCGGGGGATCCCGATTCCCGTGTCCCGGACGGAGAGCCGGAGCCGTTGCCTCCCGTCGCCGTCGGGCCGGGCCTGCACGGTCACCACCACCTCGCCCTCCTCCGTGAACTTGACCGCGTTGCTCAGCAGGTTCAGGAGGATCTGGCGGAGCCGGGTCACGTCCCCCACGATCCGTTCCGGCGTGCCCGGCCGGAAGTCCACGGCCAGCTCGATCCCCCGGCCCTGGGCCTGGGGTACCACGAGGTCCAGGGCGTCCTCCACCGCGGTGCGGAGGTCGAAGGGCTGCTCCTCCAGCTCGAGCTTTCCCGACTCGATCTTGGAGAAGTCCAGGATGTCGTTGATGAGCGCCAGGAGCTGGTCCCCGCTGCGGCGGATCGTCTCCGCGAACTCGCGCTGTTCCTCGTCGAGATCCGTGCGGAGCAGGAGCCCCGTCATGCCGATCACCGCGTTCATGGGGGTGCGGATCTCGTGGCTCATGTTGGCGAGGAACTCACTCTTGGCGCGGGCCGCCTCCTCGGCCGCGCGGCGGGCCACCCGGAGCTCCTCTTCCATCTTCTTCCGGGAGGTGATGTCCGTGAAGCTCTCCACCCCCCCCACCACCTCCCCCTCCGCGTTCCGGAGCACGTCGAGGTTCTTGAGCACCGTGAGGATCCGGCCGTCCTTCGCGCGCACCGTGCACTCCACGCCGTAGGCGGGCTTCTCCACCTCCTCGTCGAACAGGGCGCAGGGGGACCGGCAGGCGTCCATGGTGAAGGCGGTGCAGGACCGGCCCAGGAGCTCCTCGGGACTGTACCCGAGGAGGGCCACCGCCTGCCGGTTCAGGCTCGTGATCCGGCACTCCCGGTCCACCGTGAAGACCGCGGAGGGGACCATCCGGAAGAGCTGCTCCGCACGTTCCTTCTCCTCCTTCAGGCGGCGGGCGGTCTTCTTGGCCAGGCTCACGTCGCGGAGGATCCCGATGGCGTGCCACTCCCCGTCGATCTCCACGGAAGAGAGGGACAGCTCCACCGGCAGCTCGGTCCCGTCCTTGCGCAGCGCCGGGAGCTCCAGGGTCCGACCCACCGCCGACCCCTCCCCGGTCCCGCGGAACTTCTCGAAGGCGGCGGCGTGGCTCGCCCGGAAGCGCTCGGGAGCGAAGAGAGCGTGGCCGTTCCGGCCCAGGGCCTCCTTGCGGGAGTAGCCGAGGATCCGCTCCGCGGCGGGGTTCCAGAAGGAGATCCGGCCCTCGGGGTCCAGCATGATCACCGCGTCCTGGGCCGCGTCGGCGAGATGGCGGAGGCGCCTCTCCGTGGCCCGGAGCCGGCTCTCCGCGGTGAGGACCCTCACCCGGATCCGCTGGCGGAGGTACTGGACGAGGAGGGCGGCGGCGGCGAGCGCGAGGATCGCCCCCGTCACGGTCCAGGAAGTCAGCGCGAGAAGAGTCGTCATCCCGTCGATCCCTTCCCCCCGGCCGGTCCGGGGAACCGTCACCGCGCATTCGACTCCCAGCGAATCGCCTATCGGAGAGGAGGGATGGGGACCTTAACCCGCATTTTCCCGTCCGGCCTGCGGGCGACGGCTCCGAGCCGGCGGCAGGAACGGAGTCTTACCAGAGCACGGAACCGGCGGCCCACCCCTGGTTGTTCTCGGCAAACTGCGGAGGAAGATCGGCGAAAAGGGCCCGCGCGACGAGGAGTTCACCCGGCCCGGGCCTCCCGAGTCGATTCGCGCGGGTTCGCACGTCGGGGAACGCCCTCACGTCCCGGGGAGGTCGAGGACCGGGAACCACTCCGCCGCGGGCGGCGAGACCCGGCGGGTGCCGTGCGTGCCGGCGAGGAGTGCGGGCCGGGCGTCCCTCCTCGCGGCCCGTCCCGCCGGGGGAGCACGGCCCCGGAGGAGAA
>JAOZQC010000111.1 GCA_029932425.1 Planctomycetota bacterium
ATCCGGACCGGCGTCGCGCCCCGGAGCACCGGGAGGATGCGGACGAGACCGTATCCGGATTTGCATGAGCGAGGCGGCCGGGGCGCGGTATGGTGCCGGATGACGGGTGTGCGAAAGAAGGAGAGGTTTGCCATGAAGAAGACTCTCGTCTGGGTCCTCGGGCTCGCCCTCGCGGCTCTCCCGGTCACGGGCTGCCGCACCGCCAACCGGGGGTCCTGGATCGGCACCGGGGTGGGTGCCGCCAGCGGCGCGCTCATCGGGGGCATCATCGGCCACCAGTCCGGCCACAAGTGGCAGGGAGCCGCGATCGGCGCCGGGGTCGGGGCCCTCGCGGGGTACATCGTGGGCACCGAGCTGGGGGCCCAGGGCGACCTCCGCCACCAGAACTCCCCCGAGCACAAGAAGGCCCAGCAGATCTTCCACCGGGCGAACCGCACGGAGAACCCCCGGGAGGCGATCGAGCTCTACAAGCAGGCCGTGGCCATCGATCCCCTGCACCCGGAGCCCTACAACAACATGGGGCTCGTCTACCTGAAGCTCGGCGACCGGGAGATGGCGAAGATCAACTTCAAGCAGGCGCTCGCCGTCGACCCCTCCTTCCGCCCGGCCCAGGACAACCTGGCCCGGCTGCAGGGCGGGCAGTAGGAGGGCGGCCTCCCGCGGCGCGGGGCCTCGGCCCGCGTTCCCCATGCGGGCGCGCGGTCTCCGCCGGACCCCGCCGCCCGTCTCCGGGGGGTCCCCGGTCGGGGACCTCGGCGGGACGGGACGGCATCCCGGGACGACCCGGCGCCCGCGATGCCCGCCGGGACGCCCGAGTGGGCTCGATCCCTCCTCGCGCCTTGCCCGGGAGGACGATCTCCCGCCGGGAACGACCCGGGTCGGACCGGGCGGCCCCACGCTCCGGGGGAGTCCCCTTCCCCGAAGCGGCTCTCGGCATCGCCGCCCGCACGCCGGAGGAGAGATGCGGGTTCAGGCGCGCGGTTCCGGGGCCGCGATCTCCCCGGCCACCGCCCTCAGGACCTCCATGGTGGAGATGATCCCCACGAGCTTCCGGTCCTCCTCCACGAGGACGCGGTGGATGCCGTGGGCCGTCATCTCGCGGGCGATCTGCTCGAGGGTGGCCTCGGTGGACACCGTGTAGACCTCGTTCGTCATGATCGAGGCCACCCGCTCCTCCGGGTCCGAGGGCAGCAGGAGCCCCTCCAGGTCCTCCTCGAAGAACTCGTCGTCGTGGGGACAGATCTCGTAGTACCCCCGGCGGGGCGGGAGCCGGTGGTCGGGGTCCTCGGCGTAGTGGGCCAGGAGGTCCCGCATGGAGACCACGCCGATGATGCGCCCGGACTCTCCGGTCACGGGGAGCCCGCTGATCTTGTGCTCCCCGAGGAGGCGCTCCAGCTCGGTGAGCGGCGCGGCGTAGGAGATCGTGGTGATCTGCCGCTGCATGATGTCGCGGGCCCGGAGCCCGGTGGTCTTCCGGCGGCTCATGGCGCCTGAATGCTATCCCCCGGCTCCGAGGAACTCCAGCGCTTCGCCGGCCAGGTAGAGGGATCCGGTCACGAGCACCAGGTCGGGCCGGGGCCGGAGCCGCTCCGCCGCGGCCAGGGCGCCGGGGAGGTCCGGGACGCACCGCGATCCCGAAAGGGTCCGGGCCAGGACCCGGGGGTCCGCGGCCCGGGGGTGGCGGGCGGGCCGGGTGAAGAGGAACCGGGTGCCCGGTCCCGGGCGGGCGAGGATCCGGGCGATCCCGGCGAGGGGCCGATCCCCGGCCCCTCCCACCACCACCGCCGCGCGCCGGTGGGGGAGGGCTTCCCGGACCGCGCGCAGGAGCGACCGGGCGGAGTCCGGGTTGTGGGCGCCGTCCACCACGAGGGGGGGGGAGGTCCGGACGACCTGGATCCGGCCCGGCACGGAGAAGCCCTCGAGGCTCGCCTCGAGTCCGGAGACCGGGAGGGGGAATCGGTCGCGCACCCGGGGCAGGAGGAGGAGGGCGGCGGCGAGGGCCGCGTCCCGGGCGAGGTCTCGCCCGAGCACGGCGGGCCGGGCGCGGAGGCGGTCCCCGGCGGCGGTGCGGAGGGAGAAGGGGGTGGCCGCTCCCTCTCCGGGGGTGAAGAGGGGCCGGCCGCACCGCACCCGGTAGTCACGGCCCGGGAGGTGGAGGGGCGCGCCCCGGGCGCGCGCGATCCGGGCGATGACCCGTCCCGCGGGGGTCCCGGCGGGCACGCCCGAGAGGAGGGGGACGCCGCGCTTCGCCACTCCGGCCTTCTCCCGGGCGATGCTCGCCCGGGTGGGGCCCAGGAGAGCCGTGTGATCCAGCCCGATGGTGGTGAGGAGCGAGGCCAGGGGGCGGACGGCGGACGTGGCGTCCAGCCGGCCCCCCAGCCCCACCTCCAGGACCGCGGCGTCCACCCGCTCCCCCCGGAAGTGGTGGAGGGCGAGCACGGTCATGAGCTCGAAGAAGGTGGGGCAGAGGGGGGTGCCCCGGAGCGGCTCCACGTGGGGCAGGACGGCCCGGACCCCCTCCGCGAAGTCCTCCTCGGAGATCCAGCGGGAACCTACCCGGATCCGCTCGCGGGGCGAGAAGAGGTGGGGGGAGGTGTAGAGGCCCACCCGGTAGCCCCCCCCTTCGAGCATCCGGGCCAGGGCAAAGGACGCCGTTCCCTTCCCCTTGGTGCCCGCCACCTGGAGGCAGGGGAAGGCCCGATCCGGGCGGTCGAGGGCGGCCAGGAGCCTCCTCGTCCGGGGGAGGTTCATGGCGCGGCCCCCGTAGGGAGGCCGGGCCATGGTCTCGTAGTTCGTGAGGCCGGCCAGGGCCTCGAACGCGGCCTCGTATCCGGATCCGCGGCGGTCCGCCATGCCCCATCCATACCGCGCGAGGGTCCCGCCGCCAACCCGGGAATCGCGGGCCGGCCCGGGAACCACCGGCGGGGCGGGAGGTCGGCCCCGGGTCCGGGCCCCCGATCCGGGAGGCGGGGCGGGCGGTCCGGCCCTCCGGAACGCAGGGCGGAGGAACGCGTCCGCCGGCGTCTTGCCGGAGGGTGTACGAAGGATCCCGCCACCGGATTCCTGCCCCGGGCCGGAGAATGCGGATAAGATCGAGGTGGTTCCCCAACGCCCGGGCGGGTTGACGCCTCAGGCACGGACGGACACCATGATCACCCCCTTCAGCGGCAGGCGGCGCCTCACCCCCGGACTGGACCCGAGCGAGAAGAGGAAGCTCTGGTTCTTCGCCGTGCTCTTCGTGCTGGTGCTGGCGATCTTCCTCGTCGCCCAGATCTGGCCCCGGATGGTGGGGCAGGCGGAGAAGCCGGGCGGCGGCGCCCGGTCCTCGGGACCCTTGAAGGTCGGCGTGGCCGGGCGGGAGACGGAGGACGGCCGGTCCATCTTCAAGCTGAAGCCCCCCTCCCCCGAGGAGAAGCGGGCGATGGCCGAGGACGATCTCCAGTCCATGCTGGGGGAGTTCGTGGCGAAGGGCAAGCTCATGGACAGCCGGGACACCGATGACTCGGACGTCCTGGCGAAGCTGCTCGACCAGGCCGTCTGGAACTACCGGATCACGAGCATCCCGGATCTCCACTACCGCCGTCTCCGGGAGGGGGACACGGAGCACGATCCGGATCGGGACCGCGGCCGGCTCGTCTCGGCGTTCGGGAAGCTCGTGGAGATCTCCGAGCCGGAGCCCTTCCCGGACCGGGTGAAGGGAGTGGAGAAGCTCTACCGGGCGGTTCTCGTCACCGCCGAGGGGAGGTACTACCGCATCCTGCGGACCACCCCCATCGGGCACCGCCCCGGCGACTGGATCCAGGTCTACGGGATCTTCTACCGCACGCGGCCCTACACGCCGCCCGGCGGGAAACCGGTGACCTCCTTCTGCCTGGTGCTCACCCGGGAGATCGGCAAGGCCTACCCCCCCGTCCGGATCACGAAGATCGACCCCGCCTGGGCGAAGGAGGTCAAGGAGGCCTCCTTCGACGAGGCGCACCGGATCGACGAGCGGCCCTTCTGGCTCCTCATGAACTACGTGAAGACCATGGGGCTCGACGGATACCGGAAGCGGCGCGCCGCCGGCGAGTTCCCGTTCGAGGACTGCGGCGCCCTCGCCAAGCGGCTGGCGGACCTTCCCGGCGACTTCCGGTTCCGGTTCGTGGCTGCGGAAGGCCGGATCACCGCGCCCTTCGTGGACGTCCTGGAGACGGACAACCCGGGCAAGATCAAGCGCCTGGACTCGGCGTTCCTCGTGCAGCGCGAGTACCTGGTGCGGCTCGTGAGCCCGCGCCCCTGGTCGCGGTACGGCTTCCGGGTGGGCGAGGACTACGTGCGGGTGGAGGGGATCTTCTACAAGAAGTGGAAGTACGTGCCCCGGAACCGGGACGAGGCCTACGAGATCCCGCTCATCATCGTCACCGACGTGAAGCCCATCGACATCTCCTCCCGGGACTGGGGGCAGCTCCTCCAGTGGGTGTTCGGGGGGGCGGCGGCGGTCCTCGTGGTGGTCTTCTTCTTCCTCGCCTTCCGGGACCGGAAGCAGGTGGCGGACTTCCGGCGGCGCTACCGGCGGGACAAGGAGGGGCGCCGGAACGCGCGCCGGGGCGGGGGCGGGGAAGAGAGCCGAGAGGAGTCGTGAACCGCCCGGTCCGGATCGTCTCCGTCCCCGCGGGCGCGGATTCCACGGAGGTGCGCGTCGGTCCGGGGCTCCTCTCGGGGGCGGGGGAACTCCTGGCGCGGCACGTGCGGCCGGGTCCGGTCCTCGTGGTCACGGACGGCAACGTGGCGCCGCACCACCTTCCCCCCGCCCTCCGCTCCCTGGAAGCCGCGGGCTTCGAGGGCCGGGCGGTGACGCTCCCCCCCGGAGAGGAGACGAAGAACCTGGACACGGTGCGGGAACTCTACGCCGCGCTGCTCCGGGAGGGGATCGACCGGGGGTCGGCGGTGGTGGGGCTGGGGGGCGGGGTGGTGACCGATCTCAGCGGGTTCGCGGCGGCCACCTGGCTCCGGGGGATCGCGTGGCTCGCCCTGCCCACCACGGTGCTCGCCCAGGTGGACGCCTCGGTGGGGGGGAAGACCGGCGTGGACCTCCGGGAGGGGAAGAACCTGGTGGGGGCGTTCCATGCGCCGGTGGGGGTGATCGCGGACACGGAGACCCTGGAGACGCTGCCCGCGCGCCAGGTCCGGAACGGCTTCGCGGAGATCGTGAAGGCGGCCTTCGCCCTCGACGCGGGCCTCCTGCCCGCGCTCGAGGCGGCGCCCGGTCGTCTTCTCTCCCTTCCCGGGGACGAGATCCCCGACCTGGTGGAACGGGCGGTCCGGGCGAAGGCCCGGGTGGTGGCCGGCGACGAGCGGGAGGCGGGGCCGCGCCGCGTCCTCAACTTCGGCCACACCGCGGGCCACGCCCTCGAGGCCGCCACGGGCTACGGTCCGGTCCTCCACGGGGAGGCGGTGGCGGTGGGCATGGTGGCGGCGGCCCGGATCTCGGCGGCGCGCGGACTCCTGGCCCCGGAGGCGGTGGACCGGCTGCGGGCGGTGCTCCGGGGGCTCGGTCTCCCCGTCTCCCTCGGCGACCTCCCCGCCCGGCCCGACCGCGACCGCTTCCGGCGGGCCCTCCTCCGGGACAAGAAGCGGAGGGGCGGCCGGCTCGCTCTCGTGCTCCTCGAGGCCCCCGGCCGGGCGGTGATCGCCGAGGACGCCGACCCCGACGAGCTCGTGGAGGTTACCTACGGAGGCGGGGACATCTCGTAACCTTCACAGCGTGGGCACGCCCGCAGCCCAACTGCGACGGGCACGCCCGCGCCGTCATTTCTCGCCGGGGGAGGCGGATCCTCCCCCGCCGGCCGCGTTCCGCGGCCGACCCCCTCCTCGCCGCACGGCGGCGGGCGCCTCCGGTGCCTGCTCTCGCCCAAATCTGCGAGCGGCGCGAAGATTCCGAAGGTCAGGAGTACACTTCCCCCCGCCGCGCCGCGGGACGCAACACCCCCCGCCGCGAGGGGATCCGGATCGCGGACCCCCTCCGGGCCGCTTCCGCTACCTGACCTCGCTCCGCAGCTTCTCCAGGTCCTCCACGAACCCGTCGAGCGCCTCCTTGTCCTCCCGGTCGATGTCCGTGTACTCCACGTGGATCATCGCCTCCATGACCCCGTCGTCGAGGATCTCCTTGTTCACCTTCATGACCGCGCAGGTGGCCTCGAAGTACTTGGTGCGGGCCACGAAGGGCTGGCGGAACTTCACCTTCAGGGCCCGGCCGGGGCGGACGAGCTCGTCGAAGTTCTCCGTGCTCAGGGCGGACCGGCCTCCCGCGGCGGGGATCTCCCAGCGGAACAGCAGGCCGTTCCGGTAGGCGCTCGAGATCTTCCCCACGAAGGGGGCGGGCCCGAGGATCTCCTTCCCCTCCTCGTCCAGCAACCGGAACATGATGGCGTTCTCGCCGAGGAGCTTCTCGTCGGGCTCCACGTCGAGCGAAGCCAGGTCGATCCCCTCCACCTCCTCGCCCCGGTGGAAGGAGAGCACCCCCTCCTCCTCCGTGTCGAAGATCCGGAAGAACTCGTGCATCCCGAGCACGGTGAGGGCCTTCTTCACGAACTTCGAGGGGCGGGCGATCACCAGGTCCCCGCCCTTCTCCTCCACCGCCCTCTTCGTCTTCACCAGGTAGCCCAGCGCCGAGCTGTTGATGAAGGTGAGGAGGTGGAGATTGAAGACGAGCTTCACGTTCCCCTGCTCGACGAGGTGGTCGATCTTGGAGCTGAACGTGGGCAGGTTGAAGGCGTCGAACTCGCCGATGAACTGGAGGATGGTCACATCTCCCCACTGCTTCCTCTCTACTTTCATGGAATCCGTCTCCTCGTGCAATCCGGGTTTTCGCAGCCCCGTTTCTACCAGCCCTCCCCGAGGGGTGCAACACCGCGCGGACTTTTCCGCAACCGATTCGGGGAATCCCCGACGTGGATTCCGGGCGGCCCCGCCACATGATCGATCACGTCCGTCTGAACCTCGTGAAGGGGATGACGCCGCGGGCGGCGGCGGTGCTGCTCGAGGCGTTCGGAAGCCCCGCCGGCGCGCTCCGGGCCCGGCCGGGAGAGCTCCGGGGGCTGCCGGACATCGGTCCCACCCTGGCCGGGCGCCTGGCGGACCCGCCCTCGCCGGGCCGGGCGAGGACCGAGCTGCGCCGGGCCCGGAAGCTGGGTCTCCATGTCCTCCACCTGGGGGGGGAGGGGTACCCGCGGATCCTGCGGGAGATCCCCGACCCCCCCGTTCTCCTCTACGTCCGGGGCTCGCTCGAGGCCGAACGGGAGGGGGTGGCGGTGGTGGGAGCACGCCGGGCCTCCGCCTACGGCCGCATCCAGGCGGAGCGCTTCGGGGCCGGGCTCGCCCGGTCCGGCGTCGCCGTGATCTCCGGGCTGGCCCGGGGCGTGGACGGAGCCGCTCACCGCGGCGCCCTCTCGGAGGGCGGCCCGACTCTCGCCGTGCTCGGCTGCGGCCTGGACCGGGTCTATCCGCCCGAACACGCGGGCCTCGCGGGGGAGATCGCCGCGCGGGGCGCCCTCCTCTCGGAGCTGCCTCTCGGCACCCCGCCCCTCGCCCGCCACTTCCCCCAGCGGAACCGGATCATCGCCGGCCTCTCCCGCGGGGTGGTGGTGGTGGAGGGGAGGCTCCGCTCCGGCTCCCTCATCACCGCCCGGCTCGCCAACGAGTCGGGCCGGGCGGTGTTCGGCGTGCCGGGCCGGATCGACCTGGACCTTGCCGCCGGTCCCCACTCCCTCATCCGGGACGGCGCCATCCTGGTGACCTCCCCGGAGCAGGTGCTCCAGGAACTCGGCGTGGTGCCCCTCGCCCCGGACCCCCCGGCTCCTCCCCCCGCGGATCCGCTCCAGGCGGAGATCCTCTCGGTGCTCGACCCCTCGGAGCCGCGGGGGGTGGAGGAGATCCTGGTGGGCGTGGAGCGGAACGCCCCGGTGGTGCTGGCCGCCCTCACGGCCCTCGAGGTCTCGGGCCGGGTGCGCGTCTTCCCGGATCGCCGCTACGTCCGCGTCACGTGATGCGGGGGATCGCCCAGAGCAGCCCCTGCATGACGAGACCCAGGAGGATGAGTCCGCCGAGGAGCTTGGCGAAGGACCGGCCGGCCTCGGGAAGGATGCGGTCCGGGGTCTCGGCCCGGCAGCCCCCGAGGACGAGGGCGATGGCGGCGAGGACGGGCAGGCACCACACGAGGGTGCTCACGGGCGCTCCTCCTCCTCCCGGTGGGAGGCGCCGGCCCGGGCCGTGTCGCGGCGGTCGAGGACGATCCCGTAGGCGTTCATCATCACGATGAGGTTCAGGATGGCGGCCACCGACGTGTAGAGCATTCCGATCTCCGCGGTGGGGATGCCGAAGTGCTCGGGAACGTGGCTCTCCGCGATCCCGGAGGTGAGGAGGAGGGCGAGGAGGGTCTCTCCCCCGTTCAGGACGTGGGCCAGGAAGTAGTAGCCGTGCCGCTCCAGGGAGACGTTCGTGAAGTCCGCCAGGGCCATGCCGCCCGCGAAGGTGAGCGTGATGGCGAGGAAGAACACGAGACCCTGCGCCCGGCGA
>JAOZQC010000112.1 GCA_029932425.1 Planctomycetota bacterium
CGAACCTCGCGTTGCGGCGGCGGATCCGGGAGTCGGTCACGCAGGGGCTCCTGGCCCTCTACTCCTTCCAGAACCCCGACGGTTCGTTCGGGTGGTTCTCGGGCCGCCGGCGGCGGGTGGTGGAGTCGGACGAGAAGCGCCCGGCCGTGCCCGGGGACCCGGAGATGACGGCGCTGGCGATCCTGGGCATGGAGCGCGCCCGGGAGGCGGGATACCGGGTGTCGGAGCGGCACCGGGCCCGGGCGCTCCTGGCGGGGAGCCGGATCCTCAAGCGGACCCCGGACCCGGAGCGGAAATCCCTCCTGCTCTACGCCCTCTCCCTGGCGGGCAGGGCCGGGCTCGCCGACCTGAACCAGGTCTACCGGTTGCGGGACGGGCTCTCGCCCTACGCGCTGGCCGTGCTCGCCCTGGCCATGACGGAGACGAAGCGCGACTACAACGCCCTCTCCCTGGTCACCATCCTCAAGGCGAAGGCGATCGAGGAGAAGGGCCGGGTGCACTGGGAGGGCTCGGGCCGGTTCGGGCTCCGGAACGCGGTGGAAACCACGGCCCTGGCCCTGCGGGCGATCCTCCGGGTGGAGCCGGAGAGCGATCTCCCGGGCCGGGCGGCGGCGTGGCTCCTGGCCCACCGGCGCGGCCGGGCCTGGACCTCCACCCGGGACACGGGGGCGGCGGTGACCGCGCTCGCGGAGTACCTGGTGAAGACGGGGGTGACGCAGGCGGACTACGTGGTGGAGGTCTGGTGGAACGGGGGGAAGGTGCCCTACGAGAAGGTGCCCGTGGCGGGAGGCCGGACGGCCTCCGAGGCCGCGCGCACGGTGGTGGTGGACGGCGCCCGGATGAAGACGGGCCGCAACGTCCTCCGCCTGGTGAAGAAGGGGCCGGGCCGCTGCTCCTACGTGGTGGAGCTCTCCTACGTGACGGCGGCGGAGGAGTTCGCGCCGGCCGGCAACCTCCTCCGGGTGGAGCGGACCTACACGGAGTGGGTGTCGCCGGTGGCCGCGAAGGAGGGCCGGGAGGAGATCCGTCCGGGCTGGACGGTGGTGCGCCCGGAGAAGCGCCCCAGGGATGAGCCGGGGAAGACGATCGACCGGGCGGGGTCGGGGGACAAGTTCCGGGTGCGGATCCGGCTCACCGCCCGGGAGGAGCTGCCCTACGTGATCGTCTCCGACCCTCTGCCCGCGGGGGTGGAGGTGGTGGACGGCCAGGCCCGGGGCCCCTTCGACCGCGAGGAACGGAGGGACACGCGGCAGGTGTTCTACCTCTCGCGGGTGCCCAAGGGGACGGTGGAGCTTTCCTACGTGGTGCAGGCGATCCACCCCGGGGAGTACCACGCCCTGCCCGCGGAGGCCTGGCCCATGTACGAGCCGGGGATCCGGGGCCGTTCCGGGGAGAACCTCCTCACCGTGGTGCCCGAGGCGGGCGCGGTGGGGAGGCCCGCCGGGGCGGAGGGGATCACCCCGGACGAGATCTTCGCCCTGGCGGTGCGGGACTACCGGGAGAAGCGGTGGGAGAAGGCCCGGGAGGCCCTGCTCGGCCTGGTGGAGAACTTCGCGCTCCTCGACCGGTACCAGGAGGAGTGCCAGGCGATGCTCATGCGGGCGGACTTCGCCCTGAAGGACCACCGGGGGGCGGTCCAGGCCTACGAGCGGCTCTCGGCGCTGAATCCCCGCCGGGGACCGAAGACCACCGCGGAGCGCCGGTCCCTGGCCGTGAGCTACCAGGAGCTGGGGGAGTACGAGCGGGCCCTGGCCTTGTTCCGGGGGGTCCTCGACGAGTACTTCCTCCGGGAGCGGGAGGTGGCGGAGACCTACCGGGAGCTCGGCCAGCCCTGGGAGAGCCAGCGGTTCGCGAGGGAGCTCCTGCGGCGGTACCCGGACTCCAACGCCCTGGTGGAGACGGCCTGGCGGACGGCCCTCCGCTACGCCGAGCTCAAGGAGCCGGCGGAGAGGAAGAAGCCGGAGGAGAGGCCGCCGGAGGCGGGAGTGTCCACGGGCCTCATGCTGCCGGAGGCCCTCGAGGCCCTGCGGGACTTCCTGGCACACTACCCGGAATCGAGCCTGGCGGACGACGCGGACCGGATGGCGGTGACGCTGCTCAACCGGATGGAGCGCTACCGCGAGGCGGAGGCGGAGGCCCGGCGCTTCCTCGGCCGCTACCGGGACTCCGTGCACCGGGACGACGTGCTCCTCTACCTGGCGGAGAGCTACTACGAGCAGGGAGAGTACGACCGGGTGTTCGCCACCGGAGGCGAGATCCTCACCGGGAAGTTCCGCACGCGGCCGGGAAGCCGGGAGAAGAAGGCCAGTCCGTTCGTGCCGGACGTGAAGTACCTCTTCGCGAAGATCCACCACCTGCGCGGCGAGCTGCCCCAGGCGGTGGAGCTGTACCGGCAGGTGGCGGGCCGGTTCCCGGACGCGGCGGCCGCGCTGTCGTTCCTCACCCGCGAGGAGCTCGTGCTGCCGGAGACGGCGGAGTTCGGGCCCGGCGAGCCGGTGAAGCTCGAGATCCGGCGGAAGAACCTCACGAAGCTCTCGCTCCGGGTCTATCCCGTGGATCTCATGCTCCTCATCGCGGTGCGGAAGGACCTCCGCAAGGCGAACTCGATCGACCTCACGGGGATCGCCACGAAGGAACGGCTCGACCGGACGTTCGAGAAGGGACGGGACTACCGGTGGCACGAGGAGGAGCTGAAGCTCCCCATCCGGGGGAAGGGGGTGTACCTGGTGGTGGCCCGCTCCGCCGGCCTGGTCCGCGTGAGCCTCGTGCTGGTCACGAATCTCTCCCTCTCCGTGCAGGCCGTGGGGGACCGGGTGCGCGTGTACGCCACGGACCGCAAGACGGGAGCCCCGGTGTCGGGAGCGTTCGTGAAGGTGAGCGACGGCAAGACGATCCGCTCCCAGGGCTTCACCGACGCGCGGGGGATCTTCGAGGGGAAGGCCGGGCGCGGCCCGGTCATGGTGGTGGCGGAGAAGGGCGGCGACTCCGCCCTCTTCCGGAGGTGACGCCATGGTGAGACGGATGACCGGCCTCTGGGTGCTTCTCCTGGCCGCCGTCGCTTCCGGCGCGGGCGGGGAGGGGGACTGGTACACCCGCGTCCGGGAGCAGGGCCTGGAGAAGGCCTGCGAGGTGGAGGTGGCCCGCCACCGAAGGGGCGTCCTCCGGGACTCTCTCCACGTGGGGGAGTGCTACTACCAGCTCCGGCGCTACGAGGAGGGCCGGGCGGTCTTCCTCGCCCTCACGGGCTCTCCCGACCGGAACTACGCGGCCATGGCCCTGGCCCGGGCGGGTGAGGGCTCGTTCCACCTGGGCCGGAAAGAGGAGGCGAAGAAGGTCTTCGAGCGGTGTCTCGCGGAGTATCCGGACGCCTGGCTCGACGGCAGCGTGGCCGACTTCTGCCGGGCCTGGATCGAGAAGATCGAGGGGAGGTTGGCGAGCCCGGAGAGGAAGGCGGAGGGGAAGCGGGTCGAGGTGGAGGACGTGAGGAAGGAGATCGAGGCCCTGAAGCGCCGGCTCCGGGAGCTCGAGGACCTCCTCCGGAGGCTCCGGTGAAGGAGAGGGAAGGGCCGGGCCCGCGGCGGGCCGGAGGCGCCGCCGGGCCCCGGACGGCGGGGACCGGGTGCTCCCTCCCGCGTGTCGCGGGGGTCCTGGCCTCTCTCGGCCTCGCCGCGGCCTGCGCCTCCCCCCGGTGGCGGGAGACGCACGAGACGGTGCCGGACTACGCCGCCGCCCGGCCCGTGATGATCGCGATCCGGGTGGAAGGCCCGGAAGCGACGGCCTCCACCCTGGCGGACGCGCTCTACCGCCGCCTTCTCGCCCTCCACTACAGCCCCCTCGCTCCCGGCGCCGTCCCGAGCCCCGAGACCGGTTTCCTGCGCGTGCGCCGCCAGGGTACGGAGATCCTGCCCGAGGCCGTGCTCCGCCTGGAGGACCCGGGGGGCAGAGTGCTCTTCCGGTCCACGGTCACCGGCTACCGGGGCGACCCGGAGGGCCTGGCCCGGGCCCTCACCCTCGCGCTCCCCCCCAAGGAAGCGGCCCCGCGGCAAGGAGATCTCTCCGGGCCCCGGGGAGCCGCCCGCCGCGCCCCGTGAGCTCCGGAGGCCGGGCCCCGTCCCCCCGCCCCCCGGTCCCGCGCTCATCCTTGCGACGTGCGGTTCCTCCCCCCGGATCCCGCCGCCCGCACGCCGGATGGGAGACGAGACCGCAGTTCTCATCACGCGTGCGGGTGATGGCTGCAAGCCGCTTCTAGGAAGAGGTTCCCTCGGAGCTCGGAATCCGTGGCCCACCACAGGCCGTTTTCGGCGAGGAATCGTCGAAGAGGGCCGGGCGCGACGAGGAGTCGACTCCTCTGCTCCTCTGCGGGTCGATGACGGGGAGCCTCACCGCAATGGGCGGCGAGATCCGCCGAAAACCGTGCGTCCGGATGAGAAAGGCGGGCGGGCAGGTTGTCGGAGTAGCGACGTGAGTCCCACGCAGAGGTCTTGCGTGGCTCATGCAAGGCGCGCGGAGGAGTCGACCCTTGACGGGGGGATGACGAGGTGCAGCGCGGCAGGAGACCGCACCCCCCCTGTGTCCGGAGGGCTACGGCGCCGGGGGCCCCTCTGCTGCGTTGCCGCCCCGGACCACGCTCGGGCATCGCCGAAAGATCGGCGCCCTGCAGACGGGACCCACGCCGCTCGTGCCGGGGCCGCAGTTCCCTACCCCGACGGCCTGCCGGGGGCTACTCCAGGAACTTCCACCCGGAGAGGATCTTGTGGAAGTCCTCCTCCACGTACCGGTCGCCCATGACGCCGAGCCAGTTCAGGAAGAGACCCCGGTAGTACCGGTCCCCCTTCATCATCGCGAACCAGAAGCCGTTGCCCATGCGGCCCTGGGCGATCTTGAAGCGCCCGGTGAGGGCCTCCACCCCGTCCACCTTGACCGTCTTCTCCTCTCCGTAGCGCTGCATGGTTCCTCCGAGGGGGTGGATCCGGGGCAGGGAGTCGCGCAGGGTCTCGAGGGAGGTGGTGTCCGCTGCTCCGTCGCCCTTCTTGCCCGCCAGGACGTAGAGGTAGACCACCGAACCCCCGGAGGCGCGGACGACCAGCACGGCGTTCGAGGGGATTCCGATGGGCCGGTTGCCCTGCGCCCGAAGGAAGGGAAAGGTCTTCGCCGGCTTGTAGGCCTCGTCGGGAAACACCAGGCTGAACCCCTGCTCCTTCGCCGTGAGGTCCGGCGGCTTCTCCATCTTGCGGAAGCTGGCCGCCACCCGGCCGAAGACCGGCTTCAGGAGATCGTAGTAGCCGCGGCGGCAGACGAGACAGAGGCGATAGGTCCCGGCGGGGGTGACGGCGACGATCTCCCTCCGCTCCATCTCGATGGGCTCCGGGGCCAGCTCCTCGTCCGTGTAGCCGAAGGAGAGGAGCTTCGCGGGGCTTCCGAGCAGGCGGGTGTCCGCAGGCTCCGCGAGCACGGACAGGTCCTCGCGCTTCTTCTTCAGCTCCTTCCGGATCGACTTCGCGAGATCGCCGAGGGAGTCGGCGGCCTCCGCCGCGAGAAACTCGATGACCACCGGCGCCTTGCCCAGCTCGGGTCCCGTGAAGCGCGCGGACACGCCGGCCTCGACCTCCTTCTTCCAGCCGGCGGGGGGCTTGAACTGGACCAGCGCCTTCGCGTCCCGGTAGAACTCGCCGAGCTTCAGGCCGGAGATGATCTCTCCTTCGCGCTCCCGGATCTCCTTGAGGATCTCCCGGTACTTCTTTCCCGTGATCCACTTCCCCTCGTAGCGGACGTAGCCCAGTTCCTTCCGGGCCCCCGGGTGGTCCGGGTCCGCCTTGAGGGCCTCCCGGAACTCCTTCCGCGCCTCGTTCTTCAAGTCCTTCGACTTGCACCAGAGCCCGAGCCGGTAGTGTCCCTCGGCGTCCCCGGGCTTCACCGCCCGGCGCTTCTTCCGGTAGACGTCGAAGACGCTCTCGCCCTTCACGATCTTCGCGATCTCGGACTTCCGGAAGCGCTGGACCCCGAACTTCAGGCGGAACCAGACATAGGTGGCGTCCTCCTTCTCCACCGAGCCCTCGAAGCGGTGGCCGTTCTTCAGGATCAGCGTGTCTCCGAACGCCGCGGAGGGGAGGAGCAGCACGGGGAGGAGGAGGAGGGGAAGGAAGAGCTTCTTCATGGTCGGCCTCCCGGGGGAGGGGCGGAGACTCGCCCCTCCCCTGATCCTAACCCGCATCTCTCATCCGGACGCCCGGTTTTCACCGGATCCCGGCGCCCGTTGCCGGATGGCTCCTCGGCATCGACCCCATCGGGACGTGCATGCATCCCCCGGGGGCGAACGTCCCCGGATCGGCTCGGGAGGCCCGAGCAGGGTCGACCCCTCGCCGGGCCTTGCCCTTTCCGGTGATTTCCCGCCGAAACCAGCCCGGAGTGGATCGCGGGCCGCACCCTCCGGGGGAAGCCCCTTCTCCGGGCGGCCTGAAGACATCGCCCGCACGCCGGATGAGAAACGCGGGCCGGCGCGGACGCGAATCCCGGGAGAGGGCGGTTTGCCTTCGCGGTCTTCCGGGATCAGATCCGGAAGCTGTCGAGCAGCTTCCCGAGGTCCCGTTCCAGGTATTTCCGGCCCATCTGCCCGAAGAAGCTCATTACCAGGATGCTGTAGACGTGGCTCTTGGTGGAGAACAGGCAGGCGTACCCGTCCAGGGCCACTCCCTCGGCGAGGATCTGGTAGGGGACGATGATGGCCGGTCGACCCGCCACCTCCCGCTTCCGAGACGGTTCCATCCGGAGGTTGGCGGCGCCCACCATCCGCACCAGCGCCCCCTCGAGACCCTGGCGGAAGGCGTCGAGATCCAGCGGGACCCCCGTGGGGTTCTTCTCCCGCCGCATGAGGATCACCACGGGGTTCGTCCGGTGGTGGATGGCCTCCGTGTCCTTGTCCACGGTCATGAAGTCGGAGAGATCGAGACCGAGCTCCTCGGGCAGGCGGAAGCCCTTCTCCCAGTCGGTTCCCGGCAGCTCGTAGGCAAAGGGCCGGGACCCGAGCCCGGGGCGGGGCGGCCGGAAGCTCCGGCAGACCTCTCCGAAGAAGGTCCGGAGCCCGTCGGCGTGGGCGAGGGGGCACTCGTACCACACGTGGAGCACGTCCTCCTTCCGTTCCAGGTAGAGGTCCGCGCGTTCCACCTCCCCCTTTCCGCGCCGGAACGTACACACGTCGGCCCGGGCCACTCCGTCCCCCAGCGCCGAGGGCTCGCCCGACCGGAGCACCTTCATCCCCTCGATCCCCTTCCGGAGCTGGTCCGCCACCGTCCGGCGGAAGTCGTCGAGGTCGAGGGGGGAGGCGGTCTCGTACCCGATCCGGAGGCGGACGCCGAGGAGCTCGGGCCCCAGGAACTCCACGCCCAGGCCGTCCTCGGTGGTCCTCTTCTCCCACCCCTCGGGAATCCGGAAGGCGACGCCGGCCTCCTCGTCGCGCCGGGGCTTTCCGAGCTTCAGGCCTCCGAGGACCCTCTCCAGCTCCTTCCGCTGGCGGGCCCGGAGGCGGCGGAGCTGCCGGCGGTCGAGCCAGCGGCCTTCCACCTTCACGTAGCCGAGGACGCGCCGGGTCCCGGCATGCTCCGGGTCGGCCTTGAGCGCGGCCCGGTAGCACCGCCGTCCTTCCTGGCGGAGCCCCTTCCCGTAGCACCAGTTCCCCAGGGCGAAGAGCCCCTCGGCGTCGCCGCTCTTCACCTTGGCGCGGCGGGCCTCGTACTCGTCGAAAAGAGACGCCCCCTTCTCCACGCGGAGGACCTTCGCCCGGGGGAAGGTCTGCGGGCCGATGCCCCTGATCTTGAACACGATGACGCTCTCGTCCTCCCGGACGAGCTTCCCCTCGAACTTCGCGCCGTTCTTCAGGTAGAGGGTGTCCGCGGGGGCGGCCCCCGCGAGCACGAGAATCCCCATCGCGACCATGAGCAGAACGCGTCGCATCTCCCTCCTCCCGGCTTCCCTGCATGCCTCCCCGACGGGGACAGTATAGCAGCCCCCGCCGTCTCCGCGACCCCCTGAAACACTGCTGACAGGCACGGCTTTTTCATTTTTCCGCACCGCCGGCGGCCGCCGGGGAGTCCTCCCGGCCGCCGGCCCGCGCCGCGTCCCGCCGGAGGCGCTTCCCCGGACGCGGGGGCCGGGGGAACGACCGGGGAAACGACGGTGACGGGCACCGCTCTTTCGCTCCCCGAGAACGCCGCGCATGGGGTCCGCGGGGATCCGCGGCGGGACCCCGTCGGCGGCCGGGGCGGCGGGGGGAGGGGGCCGGGGCCGGGAGAGCAGGGAAGCGGGGAGGGCAGCCGGACCTCACCCGGTTTCGCGGGAAGATGAGCGGGCCTCCGGGCTTCGTCGAGACGGAGCGAAGGTTACAAGTCGCTCCCGCCTCCGCATGGAACCTCCGTCAGGGGGCGAGGGTGGCGACGAGGAAGGCGGCCGCGGCCAGGAGGGCGACGAGGAGGAGGAGGCGGGCGCGGAGAGGACGGGGTTTCCGCCGCCGGGCGCCGGGAAGGGATCGGATCACCTCCCGGTAGTCCTCGT
>JAOZQC010000113.1:0-1795 GCA_029932425.1 Planctomycetota bacterium
ATCGGGGCATGCGCATCATCGGCGGCGAGTTCCGGGGCCGGCGCCTCCACGCCCCCCGGGGCCGGGACACCCGTCCCACCCCGGACCGGGTCCGGGAGGCTCTCTTCGCGGTGCTCGGGGAGAGGATTCCCGGAGCGCGCGTGGTGGAGCTGTTCGCGGGGACCGGCTCCCTCGGCCTCGAGGCCCTGTCCCGGGGCGCCGCCCACGCGGTCTTCCTGGAGATGGGGCGGGACGCTCTCCGCTGCCTCCGGCGAAACGTGGAGGCCCTGGGCGTCGAGGACCGGGTGACGATCCTGGCCCGGAGCGCGTTCCGTCTCCCCCCCCTCGCCCGGCCGGGGCCCGGGTTCGATCTCGTCTTCGCCGATCCCCCCTTCCGCATGGTCGAGGAGCCGGGAGACCGCCGGAGGCTCGAGGAGCTCCTCGCCGCCGTCCCCCTCGCCCCGGAGGGGCGCGTCCTGCTGGAGCACCGGGCCGGACGCCTCGGCGATCTCTCCCCTCCCGGTCTCGCTCTCGAGACCCTCCGCCGGTGGGGATCCACGGGGATCGCCTTCTTCCGGAAGGGCTCCGGGCCGGCGGTTCCTCCTCCCGATTCCCCGTAAGGTTTGACGGATGCCCTGCCGATAAGGGTGTGACTTCGGCGGTGCCAACCATGCGGCCGGGGTGCCAAGGAGCCGGGACATTGGTCACAGCAAACAGCGAAATGGTCCGCCAGCGCTTCCCGCGGCTGGCGCGCATCCTGGATGTCCTGAGCCGAGACCCCGGCATACGGACGGATCTCGTGGAGGAGATCCAGGCCCGTATCCGGAAAGGAGAGTACCTGACCGAGGAGAAGCTCAACCTGGCGATTCATCGCCTGTTGAAGGAAATCCTCGGCAGTTGACCGTCGGACCGATGGAACGGAGTTCCGGCCTCGAGGGGAGGCGGGGGCTCCGGGAAAGGAAGAAGCGATGAAGAGGCAGCTGATCTCGTGGGCGGTCGCGCTCCTCCTCCTCGCCGGCACCGCCCAGGCGGGCTGGTGGGACGACGTGGGCGAGGCGAAGCAGGTCGACCTGCAGGAAGTGATCGACCACCCTCACGCCTGGAAGGGGAAGGAGATCACCTTCACCTGTGTGTTCCACCGGATCTCCACCTTCTACAACCCGTACTACACGCGGTTCGTGCCGTCCCAGTACCTGAACTTCGCGGTCTGGCCCACCTCGAAGAAGCTCTGGAAGGAGGAGGACTACCTGAGCAGCCACCCCTTCCTGTTCCTCGAGAAGGACCATCCCTTCTACCCGCAGATGGCGGGTCTCAAGAAGTTCACGAAGCTCCGGCTCACCGGGTACGTCCAGAACACCTTCAAGAACTCCGCCTGGATCGAGGTGCGCCACGTGGAGGTCCTCGACGAGGCGATCAGCTCCGGCTCGCTGGCCGAGATCATCCGCGGGGACCGGGCGGCCGCGAAGCTCGCCTGGCAGCAGGCGGTGGATCACTACACGGCCGCCGAGCAGGGTGACGTCTCCGACGAGGTCCGGGCGAGCATCCGGAAGAAGCTCGCGCAGGCCTTCCTGGGGATGGGCAAGATGGAGGCGGCCCGGAACGAGGTGCAGAGGGCGCTGGCCGTCGCCCCCGAGGACCAGGAGGCGAAGAACCTGCTGGCGAAGCTCAACGCCGCGACGAGAGCCCCCGAGCCCGAGCCTCCGGCCCCCGTGGTCGTCCCCCGGAAGAAGCCCGAGCCCGTGAAGGTGCGCGCGGTCGACCCGAAGCGCTACGGGGAGGCGCCCGCCGCCATGCCGGCTCCCCCGGGGGAGAAGGA
>JAOZQC010000113.1:1805-8491 GCA_029932425.1 Planctomycetota bacterium
TGGTCGAGGCCCCCCCGCGGCCCGCGCCGTCCGAGATGACGCTGCCGGAGGAGGCGCAGCTTCCCGCCCCGACCGCTCCCGCGCCGGCGGAGGAGAAGCCCGAGGAGAAGCCCGAGAAGAAGCCGGTGAAGAAGCCCGCTTCCCCCCCGGTGAAGCTCCCCGTGCCGAAGCACCGCCTCACCCCTCCGAAGTAGGCCGGGGGAACACACGCCCGCGAGCATCGGTCCGCGGGGCCGTCCGGGTTTCGGCCCGGCCGGCCCCGCCTCTCTTTCCATCCGGCCTTCGTGGTAGATTCCCCCGAGGAGGTGCCGGATGGTGACCTACGAGGAGTTCTCCCGCATCGATCTGCGGACCGCGGTGGTCGTGGAAGCCCGCGTCCACCCCCATGCCGACCGCCTGCTCGTCCTGGAGGTGGACCTGGGCGAGATGGGCCGGAGGCAGATCGTGGCGGGCATCCGCCCCTGGTACGCGCCCGAGGCCCTGGAGGGCAAGACCGTGCTCGTCGTCGCCAACCTCGAGCCCGCCAGGCTCCGCGGCGAGGAGAGCCGCGGCATGCTCCTGGCGGTGCAGGACGGGGAGGACGTGCGGATCGTCACCACCGACGTCCCGGTGGGCGGGGGCCTCGCGGTGATATGACGTACCCCATGAAGCTGGTGCCGCGCCTCGTGGAGAAACCGTGGGGGGGGCGGCGGATCCGGGACCTCTTCGGCAAGGGGCCGCGGGCGGACCGGCCCATCGGCGAGTCGTGGGAGTTCTTCGACCGGCCCGACGGATCGAGCACCATCGCGAACGGCCCGCTGGCCGGCCGCACCATCGCCTCGCTCCGGGGCGAGCGCCCGGTGCCCCTTCTCCTCAAGATCATCGACGCCCGGGAGGATCTCTCCGTGCAGGTCCACCCGGACGAGGAGGCCGCGGAGGAGCTGGCGGGCGAGGCGAAGACGGAGGCCTGGTACGTCATCGAGGCCCGCGACGGCGCCCGGATCACCAAGGGGCTCCGGGACGGAGTCGACGCCCCCCGGTTCATCCGGGCCGCGCGCGAGGGGCGCGCGGAGGAGTGCCTCCATCGCTTCACGCCCTCCCCGGGAGACGTGGTGTTCCTGCCGGGGGGCACGGTGCACTCGATCGGGGCCGGAGTGGTGCTCTTCGAGGTGCAGCAAAACTCGGACACCACCTACCGCCTCCACGACTGGAACCGGCCCGGGCTCGACGGGCGGCCGCGCGAGCTGCACCTGGAAGAGGCGCTCCGGGCCACCGACTTCTCCGGGCGCGGCCTGGACCGGGTGGAGCCCCGCCTCCTCGCCGACGACGGCGTGCACCGCCGGGTGGAGCGCGTCTCCTGCCCCGCCTTCGTCCTGGAGGAGCACGTGGTGCTCGGGCTCTGCACCTACGAGAAGGCGCCGGGACACGAGGACTCCTTCCAGGTCCTGTTCGTCCTCGGCGGGGAGGGAACGATCCGCCCGTTCCGCCGGAGCGTGGAAGAGACCTTCTTCACCCGGGGGGACACCCTCCTCCTCCCCGCGGAGTACGAGAGCTTCGAGCTCCACCCCCGCCCCGGCCGTACGCTCCGCTTCCTGTCCGTCCACGCCCCCGGCGGAGCACGCTGAGGAGGGAGGGGCCGGACGCGAGGGAGGTGCTCGTGGAAAAGAAGGTGCTGGTGATCCTCGCCGGGGGTTTCGAGGAGATCGAGGCGGTCACCGTCATCGACGTGCTGCGCCGGGCGGGAGCGGAGGTGACGGCGGCGGGCCTCCGGGAGGGGCCGGTCCGCGGGTCCCGCGGGGTGACGCTCGTCCCGGACGAACCTCTCGCGGAGGTCGCGGATCGAGACTTCGACCTCGTGGTCCTCCCGGGAGGGCTTCCGGGCGCCGTTCACCTCCGCGACGACCCGCGCGTGAAGCAGGTCCTGGAACGTACCCTCGCCGCGGGAGGCCTCGTGGGGGCCATCTGCGCGGCCCCCGCCTACGTCCTCTCCCCTCACGGTTTCCTGGCCGGGCGCCGCGCCACGTGCCACCCGGGCGTCAGGGACGAGATGCGGGAGGGGGAGTACACGGACGGGCGGGTGGTGGTGGACGGCCCCGTGGTCACCTCGAAGGGCCCGGGCACCGCGATGGAGTTCGCCCTCGCCCTGGTGGAGTGCCTCGGCGGCCCCGAGAAGGCCGCGGAGGTGAACGGGCCCATGTTCGCGCGGCGCTGACACCGCCCGGCCCGGAGCTCTCTCCCGGCTCCGGGAGGGGGAGGCCCCGCCTCGTTCCGGGAAGCGTACGGCCGTTCGAGAGGGAAACGACCTCGCGCCGGACGGCCGGATACTCCCGGGCCCCGAGGGCCGCCCCCGCGGGTTCCGGGCGAGACGGCGCGGGGGAGGGCCGGGATCTCACGGGAGTCGACCCGCCCCGGGCGGACGACGGGTGCGGACGCCGCCGTCCCGCGCGATGACCGGTCAAATCCGTGGCCCCTCGCGAGCATGGCGGGGTAACATCCCGCCGTGTTCCCCCTGCAGACCAGCGTACCCCGCCGGCATCCGCCGGTGGCCACGTGGCTCCTCATCGCCGCGAACGGCCTCGTGTTCTTCTTCGAGCTCGGTCTTCCCCGGGAGGAGTTCACGAGGCTCTGCTATCTCTTCGGCGTGGTTCCCGCCCGGTTCACGCACCCCGAGTGGGCGGCGAGCACCGGCTTCCCCCTCCACGACTACTGGCCGTTCCTGACCAGCCTCTTCCTGCACGGGGGCTGGGTGCACATCATCGGCAACCTGTGGACACTCTGGATCTTCGGCCCCGTGGTCGAGGATCGGATGGGCCCCGGGCGCTTCCTCGCCTTCTACCTGCTCTCGGGGGTGGGGGCCGGGATCGTCCACACCTTCGTGAATGCGGGCTCCACCATCCCCGCCATCGGCGCCTCGGGGGCCATCGCGGGGGTCATGGGCGCCTACCTGGTGCTCTATCCCCTCTCCCAGGTGGTGGTCATGGTGCTCGTCTTCATCTTCCCGTTCTTCTTCGTGTTTCCCGCGGTCCTGTACCTCGGCTTCTGGATCGGCCTGCAGCTCCTGAGCGGGCTGGCGTCGCTCTCCTCGAGCGCGCCCGTGGGGGGCATCGCCTTCTGGGCCCACGTGGGGGGGTTCGCGGCGGGGATCCTCCTGCTCGGGCCCTTCCTCTCCCCCTCCCGCCGGAGGGCCCACGAGGACGAGGGGGCGCTGGCCCGGGCCTGGCACTTCTACCGGTGAGGAAGGATCCATGGACACTTCCAGCCTGATCTGGCTCGTCTTCCTCCTCATGATGCTCCAGCCGGCGGTCTCGCGCCGCCTCCTGGAGGCCTCCCGGCGGCGGCTCATGGCGCTGATCGAGAAACGGAGGGGATCCCGGGTGATCGTCCTCGCCCACCGGCAGGAGACGATGAGCCTCCTCGGTTTCCCCCTCCTGCGCTACATCGACATCAACGACAGCGAGGAGGTGCTGCACGCCGTCCAGCTCACCGACCCCGAGGTCCCCATCGACCTCGTCCTGCACACGCCGGGAGGGCTGGTGCTCGCCTCCGTGCAGATCGCCCGGGCGATCCACGACCACCCCGGGAAGGTGACGGTCATCGTCCCCCACCACGCCATGTCCGGGGGCACGCTCATCGCCCTGGCCGCGGACGAGATCCTCATGAGCCCCCACGCGGTCCTCGGTCCCGTGGATCCCCAGATCGGCTCGCACCCCGCCGCTTCCGTGCTCCGGGCCGT
This sequence comes from Planctomycetota bacterium, assembly GCA_029932425.1. Taxonomy (GTDB): domain Bacteria; phylum Planctomycetota; class JAJSAM01; order JAJSAM01; family JAJSAM01; genus JAOZQC01. The sequence goes on from JAOZQC010000113.1 coordinate 5,518, forward strand.
GGCCCGGAAGCCCGTGGAGGAGGTCGACGACGAGACCCTGATCCTGGCCGACCAGGCGGAGAAGGCCGTCCGGCAGGTCCGGGAGATCGTGGCCGAGCTCCTCGCGGGGAAGCTCGAGCGGGAGCGCGCGGAGGAGGTGGCGGCGACGCTCTCCGAGGGTCGCTGGACCCACGACTACCCCATCACCGTGAAGGACGCGAGGGGGCTCGGCCTCCCCGTGAGCGACGAGGTGCCGAAGGAGTTCCTCCAGCTCATGTCGCTCTATCCGCAGCCCGTCCGGCACCAGCCCGCGGTGGAATACCTGCCGGGGCCCCGGCACGGGGGGAAGGGAAACAGCCGGGCGGACTGAGGGGCTCCGGGCCGAAGCCCGGTCAGGCTTCCGCCGCGGGGCAGAGCTCCCGCAGGAGGCAGGGGCCGCAGTCGGGCTTCCGCGCCTTGCAGAGCCCCCGGCCGTGGAGGATCATCCGGTGGCTCACGTCGATCCAGCTCTCCCTCGGGATCTGGGCCATGAGATCGCGCTCGATCTTCACGGGGTCCTTCTCCCCGGTGAGGCCCAGCCGCCGGCTGATCCGGGCCACGTGGGTGTCCACCACCACGCCGTCCGCCTTGCCGAACCAGGTACCCAGGACCACGTTGGCCGTCTTGCGGGCCACGCCCGGCAGCCGCAGCAGGTCCTCCATCCGGTCGGGCACCTTCCCTCCGAACTCCTCCACGAGCATCCGGGCCATCCCCTGGATCGCCTTCGCCTTGTTGCGGAAGAAACCGGTGGAGCGGATCAGCTCCTCCAGCTCCTCCCGGCGCGCGCGCGCGTACCCTCCCGCGGACCGGAAGCGGCGGAAGAGCTCCCTCGTGACCCGGTTCACCCGCTCGTCGGTGCACTGCGCGGAGAGGATGGTCGCCACCAGGAGCTGGAGGGCGTTCCGGTGCCGGAGGGCGCACTTCGCCTCCGGGACCATCTTCTCGAGCCGGACGAGAATGCTCCGAACCTCTTCCGGGGTGCGCACGGGCGACCGTCCTTCCGAGAATGCCCTCTCCCCCGCGGTATGATAGCCGTCCCATGGATCGACCGACCGAAAACCGGGAACGCCTCCAGAAGGTCCTGGCGCGGGCCGGGGTGGCGTCCCGGCGCGAGAGCGAGAAGCTCATCCTCGCGGGCCGAGTGGCGGTGAACGGGAGGATCGTGCGCGAGCTCGGCACGAAGGTCGATCCCGAGCGCGACGAGATCCGGGTGGACACCGTCCCCCTCCGCACGCCCCGGGCCCCCCTCGCCTTCCTGGTGGTCAAGCCGAAGGGGGTTCTCTCCACCACCCGGGACGAGCGGGGCCGCCGGACGATCCTGGACCTCCTCCCTCCGGTGGATCGCCGCCTCTACCCGGCGGGACGCCTGGACGAGGACTCGGAGGGCCTGATCATCGTCACGGACGACGGGGATCTCACGAACCTCGTGACCCACCCGCGCTACGGCATCCCGAAGACCTACGTCCTCCGGATCCGGGGAAGGCTCACGGGAGCGGAGACGGCCCGGGTGGAGTCCGGAGTGTGGCTCTCGGACGGCAAGACCCGCCCCTCCCGGATCAAGATCCGGAAGCGGGGCCGCCAGGTGTCCCAGGTGGAGGTCACGATCACCGAGGGGCGCAACCGCGAGCTCCGGCGGATCTTCGCCAAGATCGGGCACCCCGTGCTCTCCCTCCGGAGGATCCGCATCGGGGGCCTCACCCTGAAGGGGATGAAGCCCGGCCAGTGGCGCAAGCTCGCCCGCCGCGACATCGAGGCCCTGAAGCGGTCCGCGCGGACCCCCTGAGCGAGGAGACCCGGAGGAGGCGGATCCCATGAAGAAAGCGCCCTGCCTGGCCGCGTGGCTGGTCGTCCTGTCCACCACCGCCCTCGCCGCCCCGGACGCCCTGGTCACCCGCTACGACCCCGCGAGCGGCATCGGGGAGACCGTCCTCGGCAACGGGCTCACCGTCCTCACCCGGGAGCGGCACACCGCCCCCGTGGTCTCCTGCCAGATCTGGTACCGCGTGGGCTCCGCGGACGAGGCGACGGGAGCCACGGGGCTCTCCCACTTCCTCGAGCACCTCATGTTCAAGGGCACGGACCGCTACGCGAAGGGAGAGATCGACCGCATCACGCTCCGGCTCGGCGGCCGCAACAACGCCGCCACCTTCAAGGACTGGACCTACTTCTTCTTCGACTTCGCCTCCGACCGCTGGGAGACCGCCCTGGCCATCGAGGCGAACCGCATGCGGCACCTCGCCTTCGACCCGAAGGAGTTCGAGGCGGAGCGCCGGGTCGTCCTCTCGGAACTGGCGGGAGGCCTCGACAGTCCCTGGGGCCGGCTGGACGACACGATCGAGGCCCTCTGCTTCCTCGCCCATCCCTACCGGCATCCCGTGATCGGCTGGCGGCCGGACGTGGAGCGCGTGAGCCGGGAGACGGTGAAGGCCTACTACGACCGGCACTACCATCCCCGCAACGCCGTCCTCGTCCTGGTCGGGGACTTCGAGACCCGCCGCGCGCTCTCCCGGGTGAACGATCTCTTCGGACCCATCCCCCCCGGACCGGAACGTACGCGCCTCCGCACGCCGGAGCCCCCGCAGCTCGGGGAACGCCGCTTCGTGCTGGAGGGCCCGGGCCGGGTGGCCCGGCTGGAGATCGTCTTCCGGGGGCTCCGGACCCGGGATCCCGACGACACGGCGCTCCGGGTGATCCGCCGCCTGCTCGCGGGGGGGAAGGCCTCCCGGCTCTACCGTCTCCTCGTGGAGAAGGGGCTCGCCGCCTCCGTGGCCGCCGCGGACGACAGCCGCCTGGAGCCCGGGCTCTTCTGGATCTGGGCGGAGGCGCAGGAGGGGGTGGACCCGGGCGCCCTGGAGAGAGCGATCCACGCCGAGACCGCGCGCCTGGCCTCCGAGAGGGTCCCTCCGGGGGAGCTCGCCCGGGCGAAGCGGGGGCTCCTGGCGGAGCGGATCTTCGT
>JAOZQC010000114.1 GCA_029932425.1 Planctomycetota bacterium
CATGGGACCCGAGGGCTACGCTCTCCCGGACCTCGTGGACGGGGCGCTCCGGTTCCCCTGCCCGGAGTTCCGGTTCTTCGTGAAGGACCACGAAGACCTCGTGGAGGAGAGGGCGCGGGAGGCGTACGGAGAGCGGGCGGACGAGGTCCTCGCGAGGCTCCGGGCCCACCCACCGCGGGAGCCCGACTACACCTCGGTGCTGCTCCACGACACCGGCTGGGCGATCCTGCGCTCGGGCTGGGACCGGGAGGCCCTCTACCTGCTCCTCGACTACGGCTCCAACGAGCCGTGGCACTGCCATCGCGACGGCCTGGGCTTCAGCATCTTCGGCTACGGGAGACAGCTCGCCACGGACTGCGGCCACGCGGGCAGCTACGAGTGCGAGCGCTCCAAGCGGTGGTACAAGGAGACGATCTCGCACAACCTCGTCATGATCGACGGGATGAGCCAGCGGAAGGTGACGGACGGGCGCTGCGACCGCTTCGTCACCGCTCGGACCTGCGACTTCATCGACGCCGAGCACGACGGCTACCGGTACCTGGGAGCGTATTGCCGGCGGAAGATCACCTTCGTCAAGCCCACGTACTTCATCGTCACCGACAACGTGACCGAGAAGATGTGCCAGACGACCGGCTTCCACGAGTGCGAGTGGCTGTGCCACTTCGCCCCGGGGGAGCTGACCATCAACGAGGAGAGCGGGACCGTTCACACGAACCACCCGGACGCGAACCTCCTCCTCGTCCCCGCGCGGCCCGAGAGCCTCGCGGTCCGGCAAGACAGGGGGTGGACGGTGACCGTGGAGGGGGAGGCGGACGACGCGCCCTACATCGGCTACGGTCGTGAGGGCGACCCGCCGGTGGACTACGAGGTCGTGCTGTTTCCCTACCGGGGAGAGGCGGTCCCGCGGGTCTCGGTGGAGCCGCTCCGGACGGCGGAGGGCGCCAAGGGGCTCCGGGTTGTAACGCCTGCGGGGACCGACTTCTACCTGGAGGCCCTGAAGGGCGACACCTACCTCGACCTCGACGCGAAGACGAGGCTCCGGGAGTATGGGGAGTTCCGCTTCGACGGCGAGATGGCCCTGGTCCGGGAGCAGGGCGGGAAGGTCCGCTTGATGCTCCTCGTCGGCGGGACGACCCTCGCGAGGCGCGGGAACGAGCTGGCGCGGTGCACCGGCGAGCTCTCCTGGGCCGAGGTGGTCTTCACCGACGGCGGCGCCTCGGTGACCGGAGAGTTCTCGGGCCGGCTCGCGGTGGCGCTCCCCGGCGGTGGGTTGCTCGAGACCCGGGGCAGGTGAACGGCGTGGGCGCCGTGCCTGAGGCTCGGGAACCGGACCCGACGTTGAGGCTGACGATCCTCTACGACAACACGAGCCTCCGGAGCGACCTCCAGGCGGACTGGGGCTTCTCCCTGATGGTGGAGGCGAAGGGCGCTCCGCGGATCCTCTTCGACACGGGCGGCAGCGGGAGGATCCTCCTGGAGAACATGGAGCGCTTGGGCTTCGCCCCCACGGACGTCGCCGAGGTCTTCATCTCCCACGCCCACTACGACCACACGGGCGGCCTCTCGGCGGTCCTGGACGCCAACCCGGAGATCGAGGTCTTCGCGCCCCCCTCCTTCCGCGGTGTCCGGCGGGCACGGAGCTGCACGCACCTCTCGGAGCCGACGGAGATCCACCCGGGCGTCCTCGCGAGCGGCGAGCTGGCGGGCATCGAGCAGTTCCTGGCGGTCCGAACCGGCCGCGGAGTCGCGATGATCACGGGCTGCTCCCACCCGCCGATGGCCGACATGATGGAAGTCGCCGAGGGGTTCGGCCGGGTGTTCGCCGTCGTCGGAGGGCTACACGGCTTCGCGGAGTACGAGCTCTTCGAGGATCTCGAGCTGGTCTGCCCGACCCACTGCACGAGACACGTCGCGGAGATCGCGGCGAGGTTCCCCGATCGCTACCTGCCCGGCGGCATCGGCCGGCGGATCGACATGTAGAACGAGCGGACGAGCGACGGACCGGGAACCAAGCTCCCCCGCCCCGTTGCTCGGGGAAGAACCGAGCGAGGTCACACCGGCGCTCCTCCCCCGTCTCAGCCACAGACGGAGCAGCACCGGCTCCATCTCACGAGTCGTGGCCTCACCGACTCAGCACGTCCAGGAAGTCGCCCTTCAACGTGGCGCCGGAGAAGAAGACGACCCCGCGTGCGCCCTCCTCCCGCGAGATCTCCACCTGTCTGCCCACGCCTTCCGGCGTGTTCCGGTTGTGGGACGAGCGGACGGCGATCCCGGGACAGACGGGGCACTTCCCGCCCGCCGCGTCCAGGGCCTGCCTCGTGTACCGCCGGAAGACCTCATGGTTGTTCGTGTAGATCATCGGGCAGACGAGATCCACGATTCCCTCCTCGATCCACCTCCGCCAGTCCTGTCCCACGAGGAGTCGCGACGATTCGCCATCCGGGAAGACGGCGGCCGACAGCGGGATGTCCCTCCCCGACCTTCCGATGAGGTCCTTGATCCCCCTCACGAGCGCCGTCACGTGGGTCGCGTTCCAGCGCATCCACTCGCACCAGAGGACGCTTCCGCAGTTGCGCCACCGGAGCTCCAGGGGCCCCCGCCCGTACTCCGCCTTGAACGCCTCGCGCGTGGCGCGGTCGTAGCTGAAGCCCAGCCCCGTCTCGAACCGGATGCCGTCGAGCTGAATCCCGTCGATGTCGTACTTCAGGGCGCCGGCGACCTTCCCCACGATGAAGTCCCGGACCTCCGCGACCGCGAAGTTCAGCCGCGGCGGGCTCTCCTTCCAGTTCCGGACGAGCCACTCCGGGTGCCTCTCCACCTCCTCCTCCCACCCGGGGTAGACGTGGCCCGGACAGATGCAGGGGTGGACCCGCATGCTCCGGGCATGAGCCTCCTCGAGCAGAACGGCCAGGAAGTCCCAGTCCAGCGCGTGCTGGTCGGGCAGGGCGCCGAAGCAGAAGAGGTCCGTGACACCCGCCGCCGCGTACCCGTCCAGCGCCTCCCTCATCTGGAGTGCGGCCTCCTCCTTCTCGGAGGAGTAGTAGCTCGAGGAGATCCAGACGCCCCGGACCTCCTCCGCGCGGCTCGGTTCCCGGGGTGCATCGAACGACGCCCGGTCGGCGGGAGGCACCTCTCCGCCCCCGGTCGTCTCGCAGCCCGTCCACGCGATGACGACGAGCAACAGTCCCATCAGCCTTGCCCAGTTCATGACCAGCATCCTCTTCTCATCGGGCGTACTCGAACATCCCGACCAGATCCCACTTCTGGTCGGTGATCACACGCCACTTCTTCTGCGGCCGCGCGTTCTTGCCGGGCCGGTAGGGGGGGACGTACGGCTCGACCGGGTCGGGGTAGATCATCACGTGGACGTGCTGCTCCCGGCCTCGTTCACCCGGGCCGCTTCCGAACTCGAGGACGTTGTAGCCGTTCTGCTCGAGGTCGCTCTTGTCGATCTCGAACTCGAAGTAGAGGACGGGCATCATGGCCGTGGCCTCGAACTCCCTGACGAGCTTCCACTTTTCGAAATCCTCGAGCCGGTAGGGCTTCCCGTTCACCTTCAGAGTCCACTCCGCGTCCCTGGTCGTGTACACGGGCGGTATCGCGAACGTCTGCGTCTCGCCACCCATGAGGTGGAGGGGCGGGCGTAGAACTCCATGAGCGAACACGGCATGAGGGCGGCCGTCGCCCGGGTGTCGGTCGTCCTCCCCTTCCGGTTCTCCACGAATCGCCACCTGCCGCCGAGGAGCACTTCGGCGACGGAGTGCGTGTTCATGTTGACCGTACGGGCGTGGAGCCCCATCGTATGCATGATCGCCGCGAACGCGTTGGCCCTCCCGACACAGAAGGAGGGATGGAAGATCAGGTCCACGGGGTGCTTCGACTCGTAGACGGGGCCGTTCCGGTTCACCTCCCGCGCCCACTCGGCGACGAGCCTCACCTTCTCCTCGAGCGGGGTGTCCCCGGTGACGCCGTTCTCGGCGAAGATCCGGTCCCTCACGGCGACGAGGGCGTCCCAGTCCCGCTGGTGGGCGGTCTTGCCGTCCTTCCGGTAGTTCTCGCCTCCGCTTCCGGGGAACCTCGCACTGGGCGGCAGGGAGGCCATGGAGACGTTGGCGCCGGTCGGGGTCTCGTCGATCCCGGGCGAGTCCCTCGTCACGAGGGGGGGCGAGGGGAGCCGTGCCGCCATGTCGATCTGGCGGTTGACGAACAAGCCCGCACCGTCGGGCAGGGTTTCGTCGAATCGCGTGTAGTGGAACGAGATGTCCCGGTTCACGCTCCAGTTCCAAGGCCCCGCGACGTCGTTGACGGTCACCGAGATGGGCCGCCAGGCTCCCTCCTCGGCCGTGGACGTCGAGAGAAGACTGGCGGCGGCGAGAGAGAGAAGGAACAGGAGTGTGCGGAGTCGCTTCATGTTGGGTCCCTGCCCGCCGTCGTCGGACTCCCCGAAGCGGTCGCCTCGACCATGATATCGAAACGGTGCCGCAGGGACAACTGCGGCGCGCAGTACGTCCAGATGAAGGACAAGGACGTCATCGGGGTCCTCAACGCGAAGGACTGCTGGCAGCGAGAGGACGTCCATCGGCCCAGGGCGTGCTCCGCCGCGGAGGCCCGGAAGGTCTCCTCGTCTTTTCCCAGGTAGACGAAGAAGGTGGTGAGATCCCGAGCCGCAGCGGAGAACCCGCTCCATCGCCTGCGGGAACCGGTCCGGGTCGAAGTGGAGGACCCGGTGCGTGTCCGGGGGCACCTCGACCCCGTCGGGCGGCGGCTTGCGTTCCCGCTTCGGCGCGTTCCCCTCGCCGGACCTCCGCTTCCCCTTCTTTGGGTAGCGGAGCCACCAAAACCCCTCGGGGATCGGCCCCTCGCCGAACTCCACCTCGGCCTCCTCACCCGGTCTCACTTCCACGACCCTCCATCGGCTCACCGAGCCTCCGTTCGCCACCGTGAAGGGGTATTCGCCCGGGCCGAACTCGACCCGGACCCGGCCTTCCGCGTCGGCCTCCCGCTTGGAGAACGGGCGCAGGGAACCGTAGTTGAAGACGCAGAAGTAGACCTCCGCGCCCGGCTCGACGGACATGTCGACCCGGCCCGTCTCGGCGTAGACGGAGGTCGAGTTGACGAGGGCCGAGCGCGGGAACACGCGGTGGAGCCCCTCCCGGTCCTCGGGTACGCCGTGAATCCGCAAGAGGACGAGAGGCGTCCGCCGTGCGGGCACGCTGAATCGGGCCGAGTCGAGGGTGTCGGCGGGCCCGCAGGCGCCGAGGTAGTGCCAGACGCCGTCGCACCAGACCTCGACCCAGGCGTGGCTACTGTCGCACGTGGACCGGAGCGGCGTGGAGCACGCCTGCGCGGGCAGGACGTATTGCAGGAACAGGTCGTCGTCCACCTTGCCAGACCAGGGCAGCAGGTCGCGCGTCCGGAAGGCATACTCCAGGTGCTCCCCGAGGGCGCCGGAGGAGGCGACGGCCAGGTCGCTCGGGGCCGTCTGCGCGACGAGGAAGCAGGCGGCCTCCCTCCGCTCGTGCGGCGCGCCCCGGAGGAATCCCTCGATCTCGGGGGTGTTCTCCCCGGCCAGGTCGAGGGACTTCTCGACCTCTTCCCGGTACCTCTCCGGGACGACCGCCGCGAGGCCTTCCTCGCCTCCGGCCGCACCTCCCGCGACCGCACCGAGCAGAAGGCCACCGAGGACGAGCAGAGCACCGCCAGGCCGAACTCTCACCACCGCACCTCCCGTTCCGGGACGAAGGCCCGTGCAGGGGCCATCGGCGTCAGGCTGCCGCACGAGCCTGGAACCCGGACCTTCCTCCCGAGCCGCTACCTCCGGGAGCGCCCGTGGAGCAGGCGGGCAAGCGCGAAGAAGCCCGCCGTGAAGGCGACGAGGGCCGCGAGGTCGAGCCACGGGGGGAAGTAGGGCGGCTCGCCGAACGCGGCGCGGACCAGGTCCGCGCAGTAGGAGAGCGGCGAGAGCGGTGCCGCCCATCGCCCCCAGGCGGGCATCTCGCCGATGGGGACGAAGATCCCGCTGATGAAGATGAGGGGCAGGCGCACCAGCGCCGAAAGCATCATGACCTGGGAGGGGGAGGTCGTTGCCGGCGCCGCCAGGAGCACGCCGAGGGCGGCGAAAGCCAGCGCGCCGAGGCCGACGCCGGCGACGAGGAGAGGGACCGCGGTCACGGAGGCGTCGGTCGCGCACAGGCCGAGGGCGAGCGGCAGGAGGGAGAAGGCGAGGCCGAACACCGTCCCGGCGAGGACGTCGCCGGCGAGGATCGCCTCGAGGGACGCGGGGGTCGTGACGAGCCGCTCGTAGGTCCTCGCGCTCCGCTCCCACGGCGTGACCAGGGGGCCGATGGCGGAGGCCGTGAAGAAGAGGGCCATCGACAGCATCCCGGGCACCATGTGGTCCGGCGGGATCGGACGCCCCAGGGCGAACGACAGGAAGAAACATACCGGGAACACCACGCCGAAGATCAGCACCGGCGCCTTGAGGTAGTAGATCAGGGCGTCCTTCTTCGCCACCGCGAGGATCGCGTTGAGCTGGAGGCGGAGTGGACCGTCAGCGGCGGCCATCCGGCCCTCCCCCCAGCGTCGCGGTCACGTGCAGGAAGACGTCCTCCAGGCTGGGTGCCAGGGTGTTGATCTCGTCGAGGCGAAGTCCGGCGGCGTGCGCCCTTGCCGCCAGCTCCTGGGCGACCCGCCCCGGATCGGCGGTGTAGATGCGCAGGCCGGAGGGGACGGCTTCCACCTCCACGTCGGGGCCGAGGCAGAGCAGCTCGAGCAGGTCGGCGGGCGGATCTTCGAAGGCGACGACCACCGAGCGGCGGGCCTGGACCATCCCCCTCAGGGCCCGCGGCGTGTCGATCACCGCGATCCTCCCCCGGTTCATGATCGCGACCCGGTGGCAGAGGAGATCCGCCTCCACCAGATTGTGCGTCGTGAGGAACACGGTGATCCGCCGCTCCCGGTTCAGGCTCTCGACCAGCTCGCGGATGAGCCGGGCACTCGCCACGTCCAGGCCGCCGGTCGGTTCGTCGAGGAAGAGGATCCTCGGATCGCTGACCAGAGCCATGCAGAGCATGAGCCTCTGGCGGAGCCCCTTGGAGAGCTCGCGCCCTTTCTGCCGCTTCCGCCCGGAAAGCTCGAAGAGCTCGAGGAGCTCGGCTCCCCGCCGGCGGCGGACGGGCCCGGGGACCCCGTGGAGGTCGGCCATCAGCATCAGATTCCGCCAGACCGTCAGGTCCGGGTAGACGTTGGCCTCCTCCGGGACGACGCCGCTCAGGCGCCGCGACGCGACGGACTGCCGGACGACGTCGTGGCCGCCCAGGCGCGCCCGCCCGCCGCTGGGCCTCAGGTACCCCGTCAACATCCGGACCGTGGTCGTCTTCCCCGCCCCGTTCGGACCGAGCAGGCCGAAGACCTCGCCCGGACGGACGGAGAAGTCGACCGCGTCCACCGCGACGAGATCACCGAAGCGACGGGTCAGCCCCTCGACCTCGATCATCGGATCCACCCTCGTCCTCCCAGTCAGTCGTCGTAGCCCGTCAGCTCGACGTAACCCCGGCCCGGGACCGTGGACGCGCCGATCACGGCGGTCACGCGGACCTCGCCCTCCCAGTAGACCACCGGGGTGATCGCGAGCGGCCAGAGCTCCTGATCCTCGAGGACCGGCTCGATCACGAGCGTGACGCCCTTCTCGGGGACCTCGATCGTCCAGCCCGAGGGATAGGTGTTCCCGGACGCGGGATTCGAGAAGGAGCCCGTGGGCGCGATGGCGACCCGCGCCATGTCCAGTTCCCCGTAGGAGCCGTCGGCCTCGACCCAGGTCCCTTCGGCGTAGGCGAGGGAGCCGTCGTCGAGCCTCACCTCGGTGAGCATGACGTCGGTGCCGTCCTCGAGCTGGATCGAGAACCAGTCCCAGCCGTCGATCGCGGCGAGGCCCGTCCCTTCCGTCTGGTCGAACCACTGGTGGTCCATCCAGGCCAAGCCCGTGACGGGGACATCCGTCCCGTTGTCGTGGAGAGTTCCGGACACCGCGAGGCGCGTCCGCGAGTAGTAGTACGAGGGGAACCCGCTTCCCTCGCCGGTGATCCCGTCCCGCCCCTGGAGCACCGGGTCCTTGAGGGCCTGGAGATCAAGGGCCAGACCGTACGTCAGACCCGTCGACGCCTGGTGGGGGGCAACCTCGATGCGGTCGGCCCCTCCCCCGCCGCGGAGCAGCCAGTCGCCCACCTTGACGTCGAAGCCCCCCTCCGGGTGCTCGTGCTCGTTGAGCCCGGGCCTCTCGGTGAAGGAGAAGGTCCCCCTCTGGTGGTCGGTGATCGCGAAGTTGCCCACGTACCTCGTGGCGTCTCCGAGCACCACCTTGAAGAAGGTCAGCTCGAACCCCCATTCGTCGCCGGAGTCGCCGGTGAGGTGGCCGGTGTAGTACCACCACTCGATCTGGTTGTCGTGCGGCCCGTCGTCC
>JAOZQC010000115.1:0-8157 GCA_029932425.1 Planctomycetota bacterium
CCGTGCTGAACGCGGGGGACGGGACGGGCGAGGATCCCCTGTTCGCCGCGGGGGAGCTCGCGGTCCTCGGCCGGAAGGTGCGCGGGCTCGCCGGGAAGAGCATCGCGCTCTGCGGGGACCTGCGCCGGAACCGGCGCGCGCACAGCCTCGCGGTGGGGCTCGGCGCTCTCGGGGCCCGGGTCCTCCTGGTCCCCGCGCGCGGGGCGGAGCCGGATCCCGCCCTGTTGGATCTCCTGGCGGAAGGTCCCGGCACCCACCCGGTGCGCTTCGGCGCCCGGTCCATGACCTCCCTCCTGTCCATGGTGGACGCCTGGCTCCTCACCCCCGATCTCTCCCACCAGCTCTCGCTGTTCAGCGACGTGGTCGCCGGCTCGGAGGAGGAACGCCGGGCGGTGCGGCACCAGGTGCGGAGGGTGGACGCGATCTGGGTGGCGGCCCCGAGGACCGAGGAGGGGGAGCCCCGGGAAGCGGACTCCGGCGGGCTCCTGCCGTGGCGCGGGGAGGACGTCCGGGAGTTCGTCTCGCCCCTGCCCGGGCGGAGGGGGCGGAAGAAGGGGGGGGCGGGGGAGGGGCCGGGTCGGGCCGCCGCGGAGGCGGCCGCCGTCCGCGCCGCCCTGTCCCTGGCGCTGGAGAGACCCGCCGCCCGTGCCGAGGGAGGGCGGGGCGTGTACCGCTCCCCGGAGGGAGCGCGCTGCGGGAACCGCCGCTGCGTGGCCTGCCGCGAGCCCCGGCGGATCGTGCCCGCCTTCCGGGTCCTCCGGTCCGACCCGGTGGTCCTCTCCTGCCTCTTCTGCGGGACGCGGAAGAAGGTGCGGTACGTGGCCAGCCGGGTGGAGCGGAAGCTCCACCGGCCCACGTCGAGCCAGGTCCGCAAGATCCTCGCCCGGAACACGGTCTACTTCGCCTCCCGGGAGGAAGCGGAGGCCGCGGGCTACGTTCCCTCCCGGATCGGATGAGGGACCACGGGCCTTCCCCGGGTGGACCCCCGAGCGGAATCGCTCTCCGATCCTGTTGCAGGAGCGCACGACCGGCGGGAGGGGGGAAAGGTAAGTGCCATGGCGGCAAGGGTTTGGCGATTGCGTCCTCTTGGCATGGCCGTTGCGCCGATCCCCCCGGCGCGTTGTCTGTCCCTGGTCCGCGCCGCGAGGGGCCGTGGGCCCGTGGAGGTGGTTTCCTCCTTGACGAAAAGAGCCGGCACACCTACCATTTCCAGCCAATGCGGAGGGCATTCCGCCACCGCATCTTCCGGACTGTGGCGGGTTTCCGGCCGGCACCATCCCCGGGGGGATGGGTTTCGTCCGCGGGCCGGACGAGGGCATGAACCGAAGGAGCCGAATATGTCCCTGAGGCAACTCCCGATTCTGGCCGTGATCAGCGCCCTGCTCCTTCCCTTCCTTCCCGCGTGCGGCGGGTCGGGGGGGCAGTCCGGCAAGCCGCGGAACAAGGACCTCGCGGTCACGTACTTCAGCATGGACGGCCGGACCGACGTGGAGCGCAACCGGATCCTGGAGATCCGCTTCACGGCCCCCGTGAAGAAGAGCTCCGTGAGCAACCGCACCGTGCGGGTGCTCACCGGTCCCAAGCTCCAGACGCCGGCGGTGGGGGCGCTCATCGTCGACGGGAACGTGATCCGGTTCGACCCGACCCGGACCCAGGAGTCCTATGACCGGGACGGCCTGGTGGTGGTTCCCGACCATCCGTTCGGCTTCGACGCCCTGGCGAACTACCAGGTGTTCATCCCCGCGCCGCCTGACGGCAAGACGCTCCTGAACCGGGCCGGGAAGCCCATCGTGAAGTCCTTCTTCGCGAGCTTCACCACCAGCGAGGAGTACCTGAAGGAGCTGGATCCGCCGGAGTTCATCGGCATCGACGGGACGAACAAGCTCGGCTTCTCGCCGGATCTCAAGTTCGACGAGACGCAGGGGGAGTTCGTGGTCCCCTACAACGCGGCGATCCTGATCCAGTTCGACGAGCCCATCGACCCCGCCACCATGGAGCCGGGGGCCACGGTGCTCATCAAGAACCAGGACGTGCTCGACTACCTGGGCCGGCCCACGGACATCCCGGGCACCTTCAAGCCCAGCAAGGACGGACGGCTCTACTCCTTCGTCCCCTCCTTCCACTACGGGCGCGGGCCGTACCGGATCTCGGTGGAGTTGACCCAGGGGATCAAGGACCTGGCGGGCAACCCCCTCGCCAACCCGAAGACCCTCTACTTCCGGACCGAGTACAAGCCCGATGTGAACACGATCGGGGTGATGACCGAGAGCTTCGACACGAACCAGTTCGAGGACGTGGCGAACACCACGGCGGAGTGGAATACGGTGAAGGAGGGCGAGCTGCAGGGCGGTGCCATCACCACCACCACCCTCATCGTCAGCTACACCCCCGACGGCATCAACTCCCGGAAGACGCGGGTGGACTACCCGCTGATCTCGAAGTCGGGGAACAGCACCTGCCCGGCCTGGCCGAACGGGGTCCACGTCCAGGCGAGCTACAAGCAGGAGGACATCGGGGGCGAGGGGGCGATCTCGGAACTGGCCTGGGGGCCGGACTCGAACGCGCTGTTCGCCGCCGTCCACCCGAACATCCAGATCCGCCTCGGGCACACGAAGGACACCGCGGGCGTCCTGGGGACGAACTTCGCCAACAACTTCAAGGACGGCACGCCGCTTCCGAACTACGACGGGGAGTACGGCATCCCCCAGCGGGCGGACATCGATCCGTCCCACCCCCAGGGGGGCTACTGGCCGTTCCCGAAGCTCACCACGCCGTTCGACTACAACGGCAAGAACGGCCTGCTCGTCGACTGGCGGGTGGACGGGGCCAACGACTGCCAGCTCCTCCGCGTCTGGTTCTGGGGAACGCCTCTGGCCGGGCCCGGCGTGAGGCAGATCCTGGCCAACACCAAGGACGGCGCGGTGGACACCCAGGTGGGGGGACAGCCCCTCGTCTACGACATGAAGTTCACGAAGCGGCGCCGGATCACGAAGGCGCAGAGCAAGTTCTACGACACGGCGCAGGCCCAGCCGAACTACGGGGAGCCGATCATCTCGCCCGTCTCGCAGCCGGGCGGTGCCAGCTTCACGCTCGAGTGGCAGGGCGCGGACGGGATGCCGGACCCGGTCTTCCCGGGCAGGGTGATCCCGGATCCGTCGACCTACACGCCCTGGTCCACCAGCATCGACACCGCGTCGCGGAAGCGCTTCGTGCGGTTCCGGGTCACGTTGTTCGCCAACCTGAACTCCGACACGGTGCCGGTGATTCGACAGATCCAGATCCCGTACGAGTTCTAGACCCGCCCCGGCGGGACGTGCGGGGAGAGGGAGCTTCGAGAAAGGAGCCCAGCTCATGAGGAAGGGCAAGTTGGGGCACGGGCAAGGGATCGCGATGCTCGGCCTTCTGGGGTTGCTGGCCCTCGCGCTCGCCGCGTGCGGAAGCAACGGCCCCGGGGGGGGTACTCCCCAGAAGGACACCAAGGACCTGTGGGTGGAGCGGTTCAGCGTCCCGAACTTCTCCGGGATCCTCCTCGACGAGGCGGTGAGCTGGGTCCTGTCCGAGGAGATCAAGCCGGCGAGCCTCAATCACGACTCGGTGCGCATGCGGACCGGCACCGCGGGGGGGGAGGCTCCGCGGGGGACGTTCGTGAAGGGGATCTTCCTCATCGACCGCGAGACGGGCGCCCGGGTGGTGGTGGATCCGGACGAGCTGGCGGACCGGCTCATCCGGAAGATCGAGAAGAAGGGGAAGGTCTCCCTGGTGCCGCCCACCACGCGGTACGACCTGGGGGCCATCTCCGAGCTGAACGGGAACCGCCGGGTGCTCTTCAACCACTCCTTCGGCTCGGTGATCACCTTCGTGCCCGAGATCCCCACCCGCCCCGACCTCTCCGACACGGGTTACACGCCGGGGGCCACCTACTCCGTGGTGATCCCTGCCTTCCCGGCCCTGAACACGGTGAAGTCCATCGGCAACGAGCCGGTGCTCCCCCGCGAGGGACGGGTCTTCGTGAGCTCCTTCACCACCGTGCCGCTCACCTCGCCCACGCTCTTCCTCGGCGGGGAGAACACCGGCCGGCCCCGGGCCATCAACACCGACCCTCCCAACGGGTCCACGGACGTGCCCGCGGACCAGCGGATCTACATCCGGTTCTCGCAGCCCCTGGATCCGAGGACGATCACCACCGACAACTTCTTCCTGGAGATCGCGTCCATCCCCGGCCGGCCCCAGATCCCGGTGTCCCTGTTCCTCCGGCAGACGCGGCTCGGCTTCATCGAGGTGGTGATGACGCCGCTGCAGGACCTGCCGGACGACCAGTTCTTCGAGGTGTCCGTCTCCTCGAACGTGCGGGACCTCCTGGGCCGCTCCCTGGTGCCGTTCGTCTTCTCCTTCACCTCCGGCACCACGAGCGGGGAGACGCTCCCCATCGACGAGGAGTTCACGAGCAACTCCCGGGAGGACGCGGCGGCCACCACCGCGAACTGGAACGGCAGCAAGCCGTTCGTGGGGGCCACGCCGGGCGCGGTGACCGCGGTTTTCGCGCCGTTCGCCGGGAACGGCTCGGACGGGGCGTTCGAGCCGGTGGTGGGAGACGTGACCTTCCTCGACACCGGGGACGTGAACCAGCGCGTGTACAACTACACCTCCATCAACGTCCGCATCGGCGCCTTCGTGGTGGGCCAGGGCAACTTCGGCCTCGTCATGCGCTGCCAGGGTGACGTGACCGTGGACGGCGGGATCACCGTGAACGGTGCGGACGGGGGTACCGGCGGCACGGGTTCCGCGGGCGACATCGACGCCAAGGGCGGCCCGGGCGGCGCCGGCGGGGCCGGCGGCTTCGCGGGCGGAGACGGCGCCTTCGCCACCATCGGCGAGGGCGGCAACTTCGACGGGATCGACGGCTTCGGTCCCGGCGGAGGCAAGGGGGGCGGCACCGGCGACCAGGAAGCCAGCTCCACCCCGACCGATCCGAACGTGATCCGGGAAGGCGGGGGCGGCGGCGGACACGCCACGGCGGGCACCGACGCCGACCTCCACGGCATCAAGGGCGGGCACGGCGGCGAGGGCGGCAGCAGTTACGGCCGGCCGGACTTCAGCGACGCCACCCTGGTACCCCTGGTGGTGGGCGTGCCCACTCTCGTCTCCGGGTTCGGCGGCGGCGGGGGCGGCGGCGGCGGCGGTGAAGACGACATCGGGTCCGACGGCGTGAACGGCACTCCCGGCGGCGAGGACGAGGGCGGCGGCGGCGGAGGGGGCGGCGGCGGCGCCCTGCAGATCGTGGCCTACGGCAGCATCACCGTGCGCGGCCGCATCGACGCCAACGGGGGCAAGGGCGGCAGCTCCTACAACCCCTCCACCGGCGGCCTGGGGCAGGGAGCCCCGGGCGGCGGGGGAGCGGGGGGCTCCAGCTGGCTCCAGTCCTTCGCGGACATCGTGCTCGACTCCCTGGCCCGCATCGAGGCCCTGGGAGGGATCGGGGGCCAGGGTGACGGCAACGGCTTCGAGATCCGCAAGGGCGGGAACGGAGGGGACGGTTACATCCGCCTCGAGGACTCGGACGGCAACATCATCGTCCCCGCCACGGTCACCCCCCAGACGGCGGACACCGTGGGGACCTTCTCCCCGGCGCTGGACCTCGACTCCGTGGCCCAGTCCCTCTGGTACAACCAGCGGATCCCGACCCCCAACTACGGCTCGCCGCTCATCGACGCCGACCTGAACGGGGGCACCATCGAGGTCCTGATCCAGGGGGCGCGGGAGGACGTGACCCAGGCGGGCGAGCAGCCCGTGGATCCGGACACGGACCCGGAGCGGGTGTTCACCACGGACTGGATCCCGCTCGGCGTCACGGAGCCGGACGGCTCCGGGGGCACGCGGTTCACGGTCCTCACCGAGAACATCGACAAGCTGGACGACTACCAGTACCTGCGGTTCCGCATCAACTTCAGCGTGGACCCGCTGCACTCGTTCACCGATCCCCTTCCCATCGTGCGGAGGCTCTTCATCGACGTCTCGAAGACCCCGGACTGATCGGGAGGAGAGGAACCGACGGCCGAAGCGGGCGCCTCCGGGCGCCCGCTTCCGCGTTCCCGCGGGAGCCATGGACCTCCCGCTCTCTCCGGGCGCGGGAAGAAATGCGCCGGGAAACCGCGGCCGGGGGGCATGATCCGGACACAAGTGTCCAGTATTCGGCGGGTGCAGGCCTTGCGCAGACAGTACCGCGACATCCTCGTGCGGAAGCTCGGAGAGGGCGGCTTCGCCTGGCTCGGGGGGGCCGCGCTCCGGCTGGGCGCCGTGTGGCTCGGCGCCCGGGCCGGTCGTCCCCTGGCCGGTCCCCTGCTGGGCACCCTGGTCATCACCTACCGGTGCAACTACTCCTGCGAGTTCTGCGAGCTCCCCGCCCGGGCCGTCCGGCGGCGGCGCGAGGGAACGGCGGAGTTCGATGCGGGGGAGATGCGGACCCTGATCCGGGGGTTCAAGGCGATCCGGACCGCGGCCGTGGGCATCACGGGGGGGGAGCCCTTTCTCCGGGAGGATCTGTTCGACGTGCTGGCGGAGATCCGCCGGCTGGGCATGGTCGCCCACGTGAACACCAACGGGCACTTCCTCACGCCGGAGAACGTGCGGCGCCTGATCCGAACCGGGCTCGAGTCCGTGAACATCTCTCTCGACGCTCCGGACGCCGCCACCCATAATCGCATCCGCGGGAACCGGCGTTCGTTCGACAGGATCCTGGCGGGGATCGAGGAGATCCGGCGCCGGCGGCGGGGGAAGCGTCCCCGGATCGGACTCACCACGGTCCTCACCGGGGCCACCGTGGAGAAGGCGCTCGAGATGGCGGAGCTGGCCCGAGACCTCGGGGTGGACAGCCTGGGCTTCCTCCCCGTGCACGAGTACCACGAGGGGGGGGAGGCGGCCGGGCTCCTCCCCCGGCGGGAGTTCGCGGAGCGGGCCCGCGAGGCGCTGCGGCACCTGGTGGAGGAGGATCGGACGGTCCTGGAGAACAGTCCCGCCTACCTCTCCCTCTTCCCCCGGTGCTTCGAGGGACGGCCCTCCGGTCTTCGCTGCTACGCTCCCCAGGCTTCCGTGGTGGTGGACTGCTACGGCCGCGTGTTCCCCTGCGTGCCGTACTCGGAGATCGACGAGCCGATCGCCGTCATCCAGGCCGGCGGACTGCCCGCCTGCTGGCGGTCGCGGCGCTACGCCGAGGCGCGGAAGCGGCTCGCCCGCTGCCAGGCGTGCTACTGGAACTGCCACACCGAGCTGAACCTGCTCTTCCAGCGGGTGCCGCGATGAACCTCCACCTCGCCAAGTACCTGGACCGGTACGCGGGCATCTTCCTCTGCTACCTGCTGGCCGCTCTCCACCTCTTCCGGGAGATGATCCGGCCGCTCGAGGGGACCGTGAGGGTCCGGCGGATCCTCCTCGTGAAGTTCTGGGGGATCGGCAACATCGTGCTGATCCTGCCGATCCTCCGGCTGGTGAGGGAACGCTACCCCGCGGCCCGGATCCACTTCCTCACGTTCGAGCAGAACCGGGAACTCCTCGAGGGGAATCCGCACCTGGACCGGCTGTGGACCGTGGACGCCTCCGCCCCGGGCCGCCTCCTGGCCACGATGCTCCGCGCCTTCTTCGGGCTCCGGCGCTCCCGGATCGATCTCTTCCTGGACTTCGAGCAGTTCGCGCGGACCTCCACGCTGCTGGGGTACCTCCTGGGGATTCCCCAGAGGATCGGGTTCATGACGCCGCGCCAGGGACGCTACCTCCTCTACACCGCCCCCGTGCGCTACCGGGACGACCGCCACATGTCGCTCACCTTCCTCAGCATCGCGCGGGCGGCGGGGGTGGAGGCGGAGCGCTGGCTCCCGGAGCCGGTCCCCCACGGCGCGGAGAACGCGCGGCGGATCGACGCCCTCCTCGGCACCCCCGGCGGACCGGTGGTGGTCTTCCACCCGGGTTCGGGCGACAACTTCCCCGGCCGGCGGTGGCCCGCGGCCTCGTTCGCCCGCCTCGCGGACCGGCTGGTCCGGGAGCACGGGGTGGTACCCGTGTTCACGGGAACCCGGCGGGAACGGCCCATCGTGAGGGAGGTGCTGGAACACCTGGAGGAGCGGCACCGGGCCCGGGTGGCGGTGGGACGACTGCGGCTCGGGGATC
>JAOZQC010000115.1:8167-8458 GCA_029932425.1 Planctomycetota bacterium
CCATCCGCAAGGCCACCCCCACCGGACAGGAGACCTTCTTCCCCAGGGAAAAGATCCTGGAGCGCATCCGTCGCATCCAGGAGCTCAAGGGGGAGCGGTCCCTGGACGAACTCGCGGCCCTGCTCGCGGATTCCGCGCTGCTCGTCTCGAACGACACCGGCCCCGTGCACATCGCCTCCTCCCTGGGGACCCCCGTCCTCGGGTTCTACGGGCCGAACACGCCGGTCCTCTACGGTCCCCTGAGCCCGGGCAGCCGCGCCCTCTATCACCACCTGCCCTGCAGCCCGTGCA
>JAOZQC010000116.1:0-2141 GCA_029932425.1 Planctomycetota bacterium
ACTCCGAGCCGGCGTCCGGTCCCCGGCGCAGCGGATCGCGTCCGAGGAGCCGGAGCAGGAGCCCCGAGGGGGTGATGAGCCCATAGTAGAGCAGAAGGAGCGCCAGGAGGGAAACCGTCCATCCCACGGGGTGGAGGAGCGTCTCGAACCCCCGGGCCAGGGGCCCCCGGAGGGAGGGGAACACCAGGTGAAGCATCCCCAGCACGGCTCCCGTCCCCCAGAGGACGGCCGCCCCCGGCGCCCAGTGGAACCGGAAGAGGGCGAGGGCTCCCGCCGCCGCGAAGAAGAGGACCATGGCCGGGCCCGCCGCCGCCCGGCCCCGCGCCGGGGGTTCCTTCCGAAGCCGCCTCAAGGCCGCGCCTCCCTCTCCTTCTCCAGCACGTGGCCCCCGAGGACGAGGGCGTCGAGGCCCGTGGCCCGGTAACACTTCCAGGCGTCCTCCGGGGTGCACACGATGGGCTCCCCCCGCACGTTGAAGGAGGTGTTCAGAAGGACCGGGCACCCCGTCCGCGCGTGGAAGCGCGCGAGAAGGCGCGCGAAGCGGCCGTGCCGCGCCTCGTCGACGGTCTGGAGGCGCGCCGAGCCGTCCACGTGGGTGACGGCGGGGATCTCCCGCCGCCGCGACGCCCGCACCGGCGCGGCGAGCAGCATGTAAGGGCTCTCCGTCTCCGGGTCGAGGTCGAACCAGGCGGGGGCGTGCTCCCGGAGCACCGCGGGGGCGAAGGGCCGAAACGACTCGCGGAACTTCACCTTCCCGTTGATCCGGTCCCGCATCCCCGGGTCCCGGGGATCGGCGAGGATGCTCCGGGCGCCCAGGGCGCGGGGCCCGAACTCCATCCGCCCCTGGAACCAGCCCACCACGCGGCCCCGGGCGAGGAGGTCCGCGGTGCGTTCGAGGAGTTCCTCCTCCGTCTCCGGAGCGTCGTACCGGGCGCCGGCCCGGTCGAGGAAGCTCCGGATCGCCGCGTCCGGGTGCTCCGGGCCCAGGAGGGAGCCCTTCTGCCGGTCCCCGCCTCCCGCGGGCCGCGGCTGCCCGAGGAGCTGGTGCCACACGAAGAGCGCCGCCCCCAGCGCCCCCCCCGCGTCCCCCGCCGCGGGCTGCACCCAGATGCGCTCGAACGGGCCCTCCCGGAGGAGGCGGCCGTTCGCCACGCAGTTCAGCGCCACGCCTCCCGCCAGGCAGAGGTTCCTCATCCCCGTCCGGGCGTGGAGATGGCGGGCGGCCCGGAGCACGATCTCCTCCGTCACCCTCTGGATCGAGGCCGCGAGGTCCCGGTGCCGCTCCTCGAGGGGCTCGTCCGGGCGCCGGGGCGGCCCCCCGAAGAGCCGGTGGAAGCGGCGGGAGGTCATGCGCAGGCCGTGAGGGTAGTCGAAGTAGGAGAGATCCAGGCGGAAGGAGCCGTCCTCCCGGAGGTCCAGGAGCTTGTCGAGGATGAGCCCGGCGTACCGGGGCTTCCCGTAGGGGGCCAGGCCCATGACCTTGTACTCCCCGGAGTTCACGCGGAACCCCAGGTACCCGGTGAAGGCGGAGTAGAGGAGGCCGGCGGAATGGGGGAACCTGAGCTCCTCCAGGATCTCGATCCGCCCGCCGCGCCCGGTCCCGCCCGTGGCCGTGGCCCATTCCCCCACCCCGTCCAGCGTGAGGACGGCGGCCTCGGAAAAGGGGGAGGGGAAGAACGCGCTCGCGGCGTGGGCTTCGTGGTGCGCGGTGAAGACGAACCGCTTGCGGTAGGCGCCCCGCAGGGCCCGGCGCATCTCCCGGGGAAGGTGGAGCTTCGAAGAGAGCCAGACGGGGAGGGCCCGGGCGAAGGCCCGGAAGCCCCGGGGCGCCGTGGCGAGCCAGGTGTCGAGGATCCGCCCGAACTTCAGCACGGGCTTGTCGTAGAAGACCACGTAGTCCACGGCGCCCGGATCCAGCCCCGCCTGATCCAGGCAGGCCTCCACGGCCCGGCGCGGGAAACGGGGGTCGTGCTTCACCCGGGAGAACCGCTCCTCCTGGGCCGCGGCCACGATCTCCCCGCCGGCGACGAGGGCCGCCGCGGCGTCGTGGTACCAGGCGGAGATGCCGAGGATCGCCGTCACGGACGGCGAGTGTACTACCGACCTTTCGAATCTTCTCGCGGCTCACGGACCTGGGCGAG
>JAOZQC010000116.1:2151-8440 GCA_029932425.1 Planctomycetota bacterium
CCCCCGCCGGCCACGGGCGGCGAGGAGGGGGCCGCCGCGGTACGCGGCCGGCGGGGGAGGATCCGCCTCCCCCGCCAGGATAAGGAGAGCGCGGGCGTGCCCGTCGCGGCTCGGCTGCGGCTGCGCCCGCGCTCCGCCGCACCCGCTCCCGGGAGTCCAGCACGCCCTCGCCTTCTCGTGAAGGGATCGACCCTCCTCCGGTAGAATGCGCGGTCCGCATCCATTCGCCCAGCAGGAGGTGCACATGGCAGGCATCGTCGGGTACGGCGCGTACATCCCACGCCAGCGCATCACGGTGGAGGAGATCGCCAAGGTGTGGGGGGCGGACGCGCCGAGCTACAAGCGGGGGCTCCAGCTCCGGGAGAAGTCGGTCCCCGCCCCGGACCAGGACGTGATCTCGATGTCGGTGGAGGCGGCGCGGAACGCGCTCCGCCGCGCCCGGATCGATCCCGCGGAGATCGGGTGCATCTACATCGGCTCGGAGTCGCACCCCTACGCGGTGAAGCCCAGCGGCACCACGGTGGCGGAGGCCCTGGGCGCCACCCCCGAGATCCACTGCGCGGACTACGAGTTCGCCTGCAAGGCGGGGAGCGAGGGGATGTTCGTCTCCTTCGGACTCGTGCGCGCGGGGCTCGTGAAGTACGGGCTGGGGATCGGGGCCGACACCTCCCAGGGGGCCCCCGGAGACGCCCTCGAGTACTCGGCCGCGGCGGGGGCGGCGGCCTTCCTCTTCGGGGCGGAGAAGGTGGTGGCCGAGGTGGAGGAGACCTACTCCTTCATGACGGACACGCCCGACTTCTGGAGGCGGGAGCACGAGCACTACCCCAAGCACGGCGGCCGGTTCACCGGCGAGCCGGCCTACTTCAAGCACACCCTGGGCTGCGCCCGGGGCCTCATGGAGAGGGCGGGGGTGGAGCCGGGGGACCTCACCTACGCGGTCTTCCATCAGCCCAACGGCAAGTTCCCCGTCCGGGCGGGCCGGAAGCTCGGGTTCACGAAGGAGCAGATGGAGCCCGGCCTCCTCTCCCCGCGGCTCGGGAACACCTACTCCGGGGCGTCGCCCATCGGCCTGACGGCGGTCCTCGACGTGGCGAAGCCCGGGGACCGGATCCTCATGGTCTCCTACGGGTCCGGGGCCGGAAGCGACGGGTTCATCTACCGGGTCACGGACCTGATCGAGGAGGTCCGGGACCTGGCTCCGAGGACGACGCACTACCTGGACGGGAACAAGGTCTACCTCGACTACGGGACCTACGCCAAGTACCGGAAGAAGATCCGGAAGTAGTCGGGAGGAAACGAGATGAGAGACGTAGCGGTGATCGGAGTGGGCCTGAGCGCCTGGGGCGAGCTTTGGGACCGCTCCCTCCGGGACCTGTTCGTGGAGGCGGCGCTGAACGCCGTCGAGGACGCCGGCGTGGACTCCGTGGAGGCCATCTTCGTGGGCTGCATGACGGGGGGACTCTTCGCCCAGCAGGAGCACATCGGGGCCCTCGTGGCGGACTACCTGGGGGTCGCCCCCATCCCCGCCACGCGCACGGAATCGGCCTGCGCCTCCGCGGGCGCGGCGTTCCGGACGGCGCTCATGGCGGTGGATTCCGGCAACCACGACGTGGTCCTGGTGGGCGGCGTGGAGAAGATGACGGACGTGGACGGCGGCGGCGCCACCGCGGCCCTGGCCGCGGCCTCCGACCAGGAGTACGAGGCCTTCCACGGCGTGACCTTCCCCGGCCTCTACGCCATGATGGCCCGCGCCCACATGGCGAAGTACGGGACCACCCGCGAGCAGCTCGGGCTGGTGGCGGTGAAGAACCACGAGAACGGCTCGAAGAATCCCCACGCGCAGTTCCCCATGAAGGTGACCCTGGAGCAGGTGCTCGGCTCCGTCATGGTGGCGGACCCGCTCCGGATCCTCGACTGCTCTCCCATCACGGACGGCGCCTCCGCGGCCGTGGTCTGTCCCCTCGAGATGGCGGAGAAGATCGCGAAGAAGGCGCCGGTCCGGGTGACGGGCAGCGGCCAGGCCACGGACTCCATCGCCCTGCACCAGAGGAAGGACCTGACGTTCCTCGAATCCACGGCGGCGGCGGCGGCCCGGGCGTACGACATGGCGGGATGCGGCCCCGGCGACCTCGACGTCGTCGAGGTCCACGACTGCTTCACGATCTCCGAGATCATGGTCATGGAAGCCCTGGGGTTGGTGGAGAAGGGACAGGGGGGCCCGGCGGTGGAGGCCGGCGAGACCGCCCTCGGGGGCCGGATCCCCGTCAACACGAGCGGAGGCCTCAAGTCCAAGGGACACCCCGTGGGCGCCACGGGGGTGGCCCAGATCCACGAGATCGTCACCCAGCTCCGCGGGGAGGCCGGCGACCGGCAGGTGGCGGGGGCCCGGCGCGGCCTGGCACAGAACATGGGCGGAACCGGCGCGAGCGCGACGGTGCACATCCTGGAGGTGGCCTGATGCTGACGACCGCTCGTTTCTGGAGAGAGACCCCGCAGCGCTACCGCATGGAAGCCGGTCGCTGCACCTCCTGCGGGAAGGTCTGGTACCCCCCGCGGAGGATCTGCGGGGAGTGCAAGGGCCGGGAGTTCGAGACCGTCCGGCTGCCGGACGAGGGGACCCTCTACACCTACACGGTGATCCGCGTGGCTCCCACCGCTTTCGTGGACCAGGCCCCCTACGCGGTGGCCCTCGTGGATCTCGCGGACGGCACCCGGATCATGTGCCAGCTCGTGGACTGTGAGCCGGAGGAGATCGAGCTCGGGATGCCCGTCCGGCTCGAGTTCCGCCGGATCCTGGGAGAAGGCGAAGCGGGCATGCTGGCCTACGCCCACAAGGCCGTCCCGAAACGGTGAGCGCCTACGAGACGATCGAGGTCCGGGTGGAGAACCGGACGGCGCGGGTGACGCTCGCCCGGCCCGAGGTCCGGAACGCCTTCAACGAGGTGCTCATCGCGGAGCTCACCGCGGCGTTCTCGGAGATCGCCGGCGACCCGGAGATCCGCGTCCTCGTCCTCACGGGCCGGGGCAAGGCGTTCTGCGCGGGGGCCGACCTCCACTGGATGGGCAAGATGCGGGACTTCTCCTTCGAGGAGAACCTCGAGGACTCCCTCGCCCTGGCGAGGATGCTCCGGGCCCTCCACGACCTGCCGATCCCCACCCTGGCCGCGGGGAACGGCGCCACCATCGGGGGAGGGACCGGCCTGGTGGCCGCCTGCGACATCGCCCTCGCCTCCCACCGCGCCGAGTTCAGCCTCTCCGAGGTGAAGCTCGGCCTGGTGCCCGCCTGCGTGGGGCCCTACGTGATCGAGAAGATCGGGATCCGGTGGGCGAAGGAGCTCTTCCTCACCGGCCAGCGCTTCTCCGCGGACCGGGCGCGGGAAGCGGGACTCGTGAACGAGGTGGTGCCCGCCGCCCTCCTCGGCGCCCGCACCGAGGAGTACGTCTCCCAGCTCCTCTCCAGCGGGCCGGACGCCCTGCGCTACGCGAAGGAGCTGATCCACCGCGTGCCGGGCATGGACCTGGACCACGCGGGCCCCTTCACCGCGGAGATGATCGCGAAGCTCCGGATCGGCGAGGAGGCCCAGGAGGGCATGGCCGCCTTCTTCGAGAAGCGAAGGCCCCGCTGGGCCCCCTGAGCGGCGCGGCCCTCTTCCCCGCCGGCCCCCTCATCCCCCGGAGACGTCTTCGCCGGCCTCCTCCCCGGGCGGCGTGTCGTCGTCGAGGTTCTCCAGGTAGCCTTCCGGGAGCCTCACCACCCGCGCCCCGCCCCTCTTGCCCCGCCGGGCCCGCACCCCCGCGGGAGGGAACGGGACGGTGCGATCGATCCCCGAGAGAATGCGGTCGAGCTCCTCCCGGGAGGTGATGCGGGTGAGGCGCCGCCGGAGGCCGGCCCCGCCCGGGAAGCCCTTGGTGTACCAGGCCGTGAACTTCCGGAAGGCGAGGATCCCCCGCTCCTCGCCGATCCACGCGCCGAGCCGGGCGGCGTGCTCCCGCATGAGGTCGGCCACCTCGCCGAAGCGGGGAGGGTCCGGCGGTTCCCTCCCCTCGAAGAGGTCGGCGAGGTCCCGGAAGAGCCAGGGGCGGCCCAGGCAGCCCCGCCCCACCGCCACCCCCGCGCATCCGGTCCCGCGCATCATCCGGAGCGCGTCGCGGCCCTCGTAGACGTCCCCGTTGCCGATCACGGGGATGGAGAGGCGCCCCGCCAGCTCCGCGATCGCCTCCCAGCGCGCCTCCCCCCCGTAGAGCTGGGCCGCGGTGCGCGCGTGGAGGCAGACGGCGGCGGCGCCCTCCGCCTCCGCCACGCGGCCGGAGGAACGATAGGAGAGGTGCTCCTCGTCGACGCCCATCCGGAACTTCATGGTCACCGGCACCCCCCCGGCGCTTCCCACCACGGCCCGGACCAGGCGGGCCAGGAGGCGCGGCTTCAAGGGGACGGCGGCGCCGCCGCCCCGGATCGTGACCTTCCGCACGGGACAGCCGAAGTTGAGATCCAGGTGGTCCACGCGCCCCTCACCCACCAGGATCCGGGTCGCCTCCGCGAGAGAGAGGGGGTCGACCCCGTAGAGCTGGAGGGAGCGGGGGCTCTCCTCCGGTCCGAACTCGGCCAGCCGGCGGGTCTTGCGGTCCCCGCGCACCAGGGCCCTCGCGGTGATCATCTCGCTCACGCAGAGGGGGGCGCCGAAGCGCCGGCAGAGGGCGCGGAAGGGGTAGTTGGTCACCCCCGCCATGGGCGCCAGCACCACCGGGGGCCACACCTCCAGGGGGCCCAGGCGGAGGGGGGGGAACTCCCCGGGCGCCGCGGGGGGAACCTCCCGGTTCTCGGGGCTCACGTACCTCGGGTCCATGCGGCCCGACATCGTACCCGGAAACGTGCATCCCCTCCCGATCCCGGCTACCCTTTGCGGGGCATCCTCCCGGGGTCCCGCCCCGGGAGCGGGCATTCCTCTCCGAGGCGCCGTGGACATCGAGCTGAGCGCGGTCTTTCCCGCCCTGAACGAGAAGGAGAACATCCCGGCCCTCTTCGCGGAGGCGGAGCGGGCCCTGTCCCGGTTCTGCGCCCGCTGGGAGGTGGTGCTCGTGGACGACGGGAGCACGGACGGCACCGCGGATCTCGCGGAGGAGCTGGCCGCGCGGGGGGACGGGCGTTTCCGGGTGATCCGCCACCCGCGCAACCTGGGATACGCCGCCGCGATCCGGGACGGTTTCGCGGCGGCGCGCTTGCCCCTGGTCTTCTACTCCGATGCGGACCTCCAGTTCGATCTCCACGACCTCCGCCGGCTGCTTCCCCACCTCGCGGACCACGAGATCGTGTCCGGCCGCCGGAGGCATCGCGCCGACGCCTGGCCCCGCCGGGCCGCCTCGCGGGTCTTCAACACCCTCGCCGGCATCCTCCTCGGGATCCGGGTCCGGGACATCGACTCCGCCTTCAAGGTCTTCCGCCGGAGCTTCCTCGAGGAGATCGAGATCGAGTCGGACCACTTCCTCTTCGATACCGAGGTGCTCTACAAGGCCCGGCTCTCCGGGCGGAGGGTGAAGGAGGTCCCCGTGCGGCACCGGCCGCGGCGCGGGGGACGCAGCACGGTGAAGCTCCGGGACGTCCGGGACACCCTCCGCGGCTTTCTCTGGCTCCTCGGCAACCGGCGCCGGTGGACGGCGCGGCGATGAGGCGGACCCTCCTCCTCCTCGGGACGATCCTCCTGGCGGCCGCCGTCCTCCGGGGCATCGGCCTCGGCGGCGGATCGCCGGAGCTGCAGCCCGACGAGCCGATCATGGTGGAGGGCGCGGGGGCGTTGCTGGAGGGGATGCGCCCCGACGTGGTACTCGGCTGGCCGGGGGGCCCCCAGCTCGTCCTGCTCTCCACCGTCTTCACCGCGGATCTCGCCGTCCGTCGCGGGAGCGAGTTGATCCGGGATCCCGGGGGACCGGGCGCCGTCCTGGACCGGCACTACGCCGAGTTCTACCGGGAGCCCCACCGCTGGTACGTGCTCTTCCGCCTGGTCTCCGTGCTCCTGGGGCTCGCGACGCTGGGGGTGGTGTTCGCCCTGGGCCGCCGCCTTCACGGGACG
Source organism: Planctomycetota bacterium (assembly GCA_029932425.1). Classification (GTDB taxonomy): domain Bacteria; phylum Planctomycetota; class JAJSAM01; order JAJSAM01; family JAJSAM01; genus JAOZQC01. The sequence continues at coordinate 8,217 of JAOZQC010000116.1, forward strand.
GGGGCGGGCCTGCTGGCGGCCGCGTTCCTGGGGCTCGCGTCCCTCCACGTCCGCTACTCCCAGCTCGTCCTCCCCGACGTCCCCACCGCGTTCCTCTCCGCGCTCGCCTTCCTGGTCCTCCTCTGCGGCGCCGGCTTCCCCTCCCCCCGGCGCATCGCCGGCGCCGCTTTCGTGGCCGGCCGCGCGGCGGCCCCGAAGTTCAACGCCGGCGGCGTCCTCGTCTT
>JAOZQC010000117.1 GCA_029932425.1 Planctomycetota bacterium
GTCGGATCAACGCGGGCCCGGCTTCATTCTGGTGGAGGCGGGGGGAATCGAGTTCCGGGTCTCCGTAGGTGGGGCCCCCCTCCGCTCCCTCCGGTCGCTGCGGGACCCACCAACTCCGACCCCGAAACCCGTGGCGCTTTTCGAAGGTCCACCGGACCTTCGAAATCCTTGTCCGCCTGACGGCGGACAACGGACCGCGCCCGTTCGATTCCCCCCGCCCGACAACCCGAGAGGGAACATGCAACGGACGCCCTTCGGAAGAACGCCCGATCGGCTGCAAAGATGGTGGAGGCGGGGGGAATCGAACCCCCGTCCCGCGGTGCTCTTTTCGTGAGTTTCTACGTGCGTAGTTCGCCGTCTGTTTCTCGCCCTCGCCGGCTCCGGCGAACGGGATCCGGGTCGGGCCAGCCGGCCTTCGTTCTCGTCCTCCCTCCGGCCGGCGGAGAGATCGGACCAGCCTGCTGCGTGACGTCCGCCGGGCCTCGCAGGCCAGGCGGGGCGGACGCTGGCGGCGGTCTAGGCCGCCAGAGCGTAGTGCGGTGTGGCACTTGTTGTGGATCCAGGGTTTTACGAGGCCACCTGGAACCTCGGCACGCGGCTCACGGAAATCCACACCCGGTCGAATCCTTTCGCCCCCGGTGTTCCGCACGGGAAGTATACCCCAGCGGGGCGCCGAATCTTCGATTCCCCCCCGCCGTTCCCCCCGCCCGCCCCGACCCGGCGCTCCCCTCCGCCCGGGCGGGGCGGCTCCTCCCCCGCCGCCTTTCCCGGCCGGTCCGGCCCGCGGCGTCAGCGGTAGGCCCGGCGCATCTCCCGCTCCGCCTCCCGCTTCTTCAGGTCCTCCCGGCGGTCGTGGGTGCGCTTGCCCCGGCAGAGGGCGAGCTCCACCTTGGCCAGCCCGTGGGTGAAGTAGATCCGCAGGGGCACCACGGTGAGGCCCCGCTCCTCCATCTTCGTCCGGAGGCGCCGGAGTTCCCGGCGGTGGAGGAGGAGCTTCCGGGGACGCGTGGGCTCGTGGTTCTGCCAGGAGCCGTCCTCGTAGGCCGCGATGTGGCAGTTCTGGAGCCAGAGCTCCCCGCCCCGGAACCGCGCGAAGGAGTCGGCCAGGGCCACCCGCCCGGCCCGGAGGCTCTTCACCTCCGTGCCGCGGAGCACGATCCCCGCCTCGATCCGGGCCAGGATCTCGAAGCGGTGCCGGGCCTTCTTGTTCCGGGCCACCACCTTCCGGTCGTCCTCGCCGTCCTTCGCCTTCGCCATGGGGCGGGAATCCTATGGGGGGCCGTGCCCGGCCCCCAGAACCAATTCTTCTTGCCCGGCCCGCACCCGCGCGCTTACATTTCCGCCCGGTTCCGGTGCCGAAGTGGCGGAACTGGCAGACGCGCATGGTTCAGGACCATGTGGGCACTCGCCCTTGCGGGTTCGAATCCCGCCTTCGGCACCAGCCGCCTCCCTCGCCGCTCCCTCCCGCGCCTCCTCACCTGAGGGGCAGGACCACCCGGACCTCCGCCTCCTTCGCCTCCGGATCCAGGCGGATCGTGTCCTCGTAGGGCACGCGGTCCTGCGCCGTCACCCGGAGCCGCCACGTCCCCGCCGGGACGGGGAGGACGAAGCGGCCCCCGGGCCGCTCGCCCTCGAGCCCCGCCAGGGTCGTCCCGTGCTCGGGGGAGATCACCTCCACGCGGGCGCGTTCCAGGGGATCTCCCGTCTCGCCGGCCACCACGAGCACCGCCAGCACCACCTCCGCCGTCTCCCCGCCCTCGGCCCGCAACCTCGCCGTGTACTCGAAGGTGCCGCCGCCCGGTCCCACGTCCACCGTGACCGAGAGCGGTTCGTGGGCGGGGGCCTCGATCAGGAAGTCGTGCGACCCCGGGTCCAGCCAGGTCTCGTACCGGCCCTCGGGACCGCGCTTGGAGAAACCCGCCTCCCGCCGGCCCTCCCGCCGGGCCTCGAACCGGCAGCGCGTCAGGGGCTCCCCGGTGGCGGCGTCGATGACGAGAAGCTTGAGCCTCACCTGCCGGACGGGCAGCGCGATCTCCACCTCGCTCTCCGCGAGGCCCTCGGGCAGATCGAGCACGCGCGCCCGGTAGCCCGCGCGGGAGGCCTGGATCCGCACGCGGGCGTCCCGCAGGCGGTCCGGGAGCGACCGCATCTCGAAGCGCCCGTCCCCGTCCGTCTCCGCGGACCGGATCGTGCTCCCGCCCCTGCCCTCCTTCACCATGAGATACACGACGGCTCCCGGCACGCGTTCCCCCGCGGGGCCCACCACCGTGCCCCGGAGCAGCAGGGATCCCTTCTCGCGGAAGTCCAGCACGGCTTCCACGGCGGCCGTCTTCCCCGCCGTGACCTCCACCGTCTTCGACACGGGCACGTAGCCGTACCGGGAGAAGGTGATCTCGCGCGTCCCCGCGGGAACGTAGGACATCCGGAAACGGCCGGACCGGTCCGTCCGCTCGACCAGGAAACCGGCGGCGGCCTGCACCCCCCGCAAGGGGCGTCCCTCCGCGTCGAGCACGCGCCCCTCCACCGCCCCCAGCTCCGACAGGGAGAAGGGCAGGGTGAGCTCCGCCTCCACCTCCCGGTCCGCCTTCAGCACCACGGTCACCGCGGACCGGGCGTCCAGGCCCCGCCGGCCGCAGAGCAGGTTCCCCACGTTTCCCGCCACCGCCGCCGACCCCTCGGGGAGGCGGCCGGCCCGCACGATCCCGTTCTCGTCCGTCCGGCCGATCTTGCGGAGGTCCCCGAAGGAGACGGCCGCGCGGCCCGCGGCCTCGGGGGGCCCCACGTAGACGTCCACCCCGGGGAACGCACGGCCCTCGCGGTCCCTCACCACCACCCGGATCGCGGCCCGCCCCCGGGGGATCTCGGGAGGGAACCTCTCCCAGAGTCCGGTGGGGCGGATGGGAGGCCGGGACCCGCCCCCGGACCTCACGCCCGGCTTCGGGGGGGGAGGGGTCCGGGGGTTCGGTCGGAAGGCGGGCTTCGTCCCCGTCTCCTCCTCCCGCGCGGGGGCCTCTCCGCCGCCCGGCCGCGGCTCCTCCTTCCCCGTCCCCTCGGGGCCGGTCTCCCGCCCCGCCCCGGAGGGCGGGGACTTCTCCGAAGCCGCCCCCGGCGGAAGGTCGATCCCCCTCCCGGTACCCTCCGCCGGGGCCTCCGCGCACGGCCCGGCGGGGGGCCCGCCCTCGCGTTCCCCGGGTCGCAGGTTCCGCACCCCCACGTAGCCCGCGAGAAGGATGAGGAGGATCAGGAGGGCCAGGGCGAATCGTCGCATGATTCACCTCCCGGTCGGTCCGGCCGCTCTACCGCTCGGCCGGAAGCAGGGGACCTTCATCGAGCACCGGCCGCAGCACGCGCCACGCCCGGCGGGAGGCGCCGGCCACCGCGCCCCGGTGCCGGGCCGCGAGGAGCGACGCGAAGCCGAGCGCCATGAGGGCCGCGAGGACCAGGCACGCCCGGCGGAGACGGGGACGCGAGGGGCGCGGCACCCCGGCGTGACACCGGACGAGAGAGGAGGTCCGGAGGCGATGCGACCCGCCTCCCCTCCGCCGCTCCCTCCGCATCTCCACGAAGAAGGCCGTGCCGCAGCTCCCGCACACCAGCGGCCGGCCCGGGACTTCTCGAGGGACGGAGGTCTCCGCTCCGCACCCGGGGCACGCCACCGGGCCCCCGCGTCGTGTGGTCGCCGGCATGCGTACAGTTTCGCCCACCCTGCTCGGGGGGTCAACAGTGGGGACGGTTTCGGATAGGATCTCCGCCATGGACCGCGGCCAGAGGGAGAGGGTCGAGCGGGCCTACGCGGAGTGGGCCGGCTGCTACCACCGTCTCATGCGGCGGACCTACCACCGCGTGGAACGAGCGATCTCCCGCGCCCACCTCGGGCGGCACCTTCCCCGCAATCCCCGCGCCCGACTCCTCGACGCCGGAGGCGGCGACGGGGAGTGGTGCCGCTGGGCTCTCGCCGAGGAACGTGCGGGGTCGGCGGTGCTGGTGGACCTCTCCCCGGCGATGCTCTCGCTGGCCCGGCGCCGGGGGGCCCGCGGGGGGCGCGACCCGGTCCTCCTCCGGGGCGACGTGGGAAACCTCCCCGTCCCGCGGAACGCCTTCGACCTGGCCTTCGCCCTGGGCGGCGTCCTCTCCCACCTCCTCGACCCCGGGCGCGCCCTCGAGGAGATCGTCCGGGCCGTTCGCCCCGGGGGGAGGATCGTGGTCTCCGTGGACGGCCGCGTGGTGGGGCTCCGCACCGCGCGCGACGCCCGGCTGCCCGGCCCCCTCCGGGAGATCCTGCGGGGCCGGGCGGTGCCCCTCTTCCATCACCACCCCTTCCCCTTTCCCGTGCGGTTCTTCTCCCCCGACGAGCTCCGGGCCGCGGTGGAGGCGGCGGGGGTGGAGATCGTGTCGATGATCGGCAAGCCCGTCTTCACGCGCTTCCTGGCGCCGGAGGAGCCGCTCACGGAGGAGGAGCTGGCGGAGCGCGTGGCCCTGGAGATGGCCTTCGTGGCCGACCCGGGCTTCCTGCCCTACGCCGACCAGATCGAGGTCATCGGTGTCGTCGCCTGAGCGCTCCGTGAAGCACGGCACCGCCCGCCTGGCGGTGGCGGCGGCCCTCGGGCTCACCCTCTTCAAGGCCGCCGCCTTCCTCCTCACCGGCTCCGTGGCGATGCTGGCTTCCGCCGCCGACTCCCTCATGGACGCCTTCGCCTCCGGCGTGAACTTCCTGGCCATCCGCTACGCGGACCGGCCCCCGGACGCCTCGCACCGCTTCGGCCACGGGAAGGCGGAGGCCATGGCCGGGCTCTTCCAGTCGCTCGTGGTGGCGGGGTCCGCCGCGGGCATCCTCCTCCTCGCCGCGCGGCGCCTCCTCGAGCCCCGGCCGCTCGCCCGTCCCGTGACGGGCATCCTCGTGATGGGGGTCTCCTTCGCCGTGACCTTCCTCCTCGTCCTGCGCATGCGCCGCGTGGCGGCCGCGGAGGAATCCCTCGCCCTCGAGGCGGACAGCCTCCACTACGTGGGGGACATCCTCGCCAACGCAGGCGTGATCCTCGCCCTGGCCGCCTACCGGTGGCTCGGCGCCGCCTGGCCCGATCTCGCCGTCTCCCTCGTGATCGCGGGGATCCTCCTCGCCGCCGTGTGGAAGGTCCTCCGGGCCTCCCTCGACGTGCTCATGGACCGCGAGCTCCCGGAAGAGGAGCGGGCCCGCATCGTCCGCGTGCTCGACGAGTTCGGTCCCGGGCTCCTGGGGTTCCACGACCTCCGGACCCGTCGCTCCGGGAGCCGGCGCTTCGTGGACGTCCACGTGGAGATCGACCGCGAGGCCACCTTCGAAGAGGCCCACCGCATCGCGGAGGCGGCGGGCCGGGCGGTGGAGCGGGCCCTGCCCCGGACCCAGGCCATCGTGCACGCGGACCCCGTCGAGGGCGGCCCCGATCAGGAGGAGGAGGCGGAAGGAGGAGGCGAGGGGTAGCGGCGGCGGGAGGGACCCGAATCCCAGAGCACGCCCGGCGCGTGGTCCACGTCGAACCCGAGCACCTGCACCTCGTCGATCTCCGCGCCGCCCCGTCCCTCCGAGGCGGCCGTCCCCAGGGCGAACCGGCGTGCCCGCGCCTCGTCCGGCGCCACCACGTGCAGCACGCGGTACCAGCCCCGCCCCTCCCGGTCGCGCTGCACGAGCCGGACCTCGTACCGGTAGGGGAGGGGGCGGCCGCGGATCCTGGTGAGCTCCTCGGCCACGGGGTCCCAGAAGGGATAGACCCGCGCCGCGCGTTCCAGCAGGGGCCGCGCCTCCCCGCGCCGGCCCCGCTCCGCGAGGAGGAGCCCCAGCCAGCCCTCGTCCTCGGCCGTGGCGCCCTTCCCCGCGACGGCCCGCCGGAGGCATTCCTCGGCCCGCTCCAGGTCCCCGCGGCGCCAGGCCGCCCGGCCCAGCACCTGCCAGCCCGCGGCGTGCTCCGGGTCGAGGGTGACGGCGCGGAGCGCCACCCCCTCCGCCTCGCGCGACTCCGGGTCCGCCTTGAGGAGGAGCTCCGAGAGGGAGTGCAGGTAGACCCCCCAGTCCGGCGCCCGCTCCACCGCGGCCCGCGCCATGCGCACCGCGTCCTCGAAGAGTCCCAGGTCCTCGGCACACCAGGCCATCTCCGCGTGGACGGCGGGCTGCGTGTCGTCCACCTCCAGCTCCCGCTGGAACATCCAGAGGGCGAGGAGGGGATGGCCCGCCGCCCGGAGGATCTGCCCGAGATGGAAGTTGGCTTCCGGCAGCTCGCGTCCCGCGGCCGCCGCGAACCGCAGGGCGCGGGAGAAGCACCGCATGGCCTCGCGCTCCCGGCCCGCCACCTTCCGGGCCAGGCCCAGGTTGAAGTGCAGGTCCTCGTGGTCCAGGCCCCGGTCCCGCGCCGCGCGGAAGAGATCCTCCACCTTGGCGTACCGCCCGGCCAGGTGGTGGATCCGCATGAGGTTGATGTAGGTCCCCACCTCGTCGGGCTCGCGCTCCAGGAACTCCTCGAACACGCGGCGGGCCCGCTCCTCCTCCTCGCGGCCGCCGCGCATCATGCGGGCCACCGCCGCCTGGTAGACCAGGTGCCCGTCCTCCGGGTAGGCGCGCGCGGCCCGCTCGATGAGCTCCCCCGCCTCCTCGAGGTCGCCCAGCTCGAGCATGGCCGCGAGGGCGTAGTCGAGCGCGGTGTAGTTCTCGGGATCGAGTTCGAGGATCCGGCGGCAGGTCTTCAGGCAGGCCTCCGTGAGCTCGAGGTCCCACTGCGCGCGGGCCAGCCACTCCAGGGCGGCCACGTCCCGCGGCCGGAGGCGCAGGTAGCGCCGGGCGGCGCCGGGAACCGCGTCCGGGGCGTCCGCGGCGAGCGCGGCCTCGCAGAAGAGCGCGAAGACCTCCTCGTTCCCGGGCGCCCGCCGGAACAGGTCGCCGGCGAGGGCGAAGGCCTCCTCCACCTCCCCGCGGTCCAGGAGATCCCGGCCGCGGCCGAGATCGAAGAGGAGATCGCCGAAATCGAAGTCCGTCATGGCAGGCTCGGAGGGGCCTCTCCCGGTCCGTTCCGGGACCACACCGGAGAAGGAGATCTCATGGGGCTCAGTGCTTCTTCGAGATCTTCTTGGGGTCCAGCCCCAGGCGCTTCGCGTTCGCCACGAGCCACTTCCGGAACTCGGTGGCGTTCGCGAACTCCTGGCCGGTGATCTTCTTCACCGTGTTCCGGAGTTCCTGCATGTAGAGCCGGATCATGGGCGGCTTCGGCTTCTTGGGCTTCACGTGGCCGTACTTGGCCTTCCACGCCGCCTCCGCCGCCTTCTGGTCCTTGTCCCCCGCGGCCCCGGTATCCACCGTCACCGAGCCCGTGGACCACTTCTCCACGTGCCCTCCGTACTCCGCCATCCACAGGAGGAAGGGGAGGCACCGGGGATCCCCGATGAGCCCCATGGTGCGGACCACCTCCACCGTGACGTACTTGTACTTCTCCTCGTTCAGGTGGGCGGCCGCCGCCTCGAGCTGCTCCAGGGCCCCCCGGTAGCGGAGCTTTCCGATGGAGATGATGATCGACCGCTGGATCTCCGGAAAGTCCTCGTTCTTCATGAGGTTGTCCCGGAGGTAGGAACCCGCCAGGTCCGGGTTGTTCGTCATGTCGCCGAGCACGCACGCCGCCGCCTCCCGGACGTCCGGGTCCCGGTGCCGGAGGGCGCGCTCCCCGAGCTCCTTGATCACCAGGTCGTGCTTCGTGAGCGAGAGCTCGAGGATGGCGTTCATCCGCCGGCCCTTGTCGCGCGAGGCCAGGTCCTTGCGGAAGAACCGGATCTTCTCCTGGATCCTCCGCACCAGCGCCTGGTTCTCCGGCTTCTTGGGGGGCGCGTCCTTCCCGCCGTCCCCCGCCCGCGCCGGAACCGCCAGGGCCAGCAGGACCGCCGCCAGGGCCGTGGTGAGGAGCCGCTTCATCGCTTGTCCTCCACTTTGAAGAACTTGTACGTTCCGCCGTTCTGCTCGGCGAGCTTCCGGAGGAACGGGGTGGATTGGTTCAGGATGGCGATCACGTGGATCTTGATCTTGCGCAGGCGGTTCCGGTGGCGGACGGCCTCCAGGATCTCCTCCGGGTCCCGGTCCGAGGGGGCCCCGTCCGAGAGGAAGTAGACCGTGTCCACGCCGGAGTGGTAGTTCTTGTCGTAGGCGCCCGGTCCCGCCATCTCGAAGGCGAAGTCCAGCACCGCGCCCGCCGCCGTGCCGCCCTCCACCTCGAGCGAGTCCACGTACTGCACCGCCCTCGTCTTCCGCCGGGGATCCGCCTTCACGAGGTGGCCCTCGTTCCAGGCCTTCACCGTGTCGCTGAAGGCCACGATCTCGAACTTCTGCGTCTTCCTCAGGTTCTTGACCACGAACTTGAGCTGGGCCTTGGCCAGGTCCAGCCGGTCCTTGATCTTCCACCACTGGATCGTGTCCTCGAAGCGC